>CAZZZR010000241.1:0-3843 GCA_964658605.1 uncultured Caulobacter sp.
ACCACGAAGGAGACGGGGCCGAAGACGCCGAGCTGGCCCACGGCGAAACCTAGAGCGCCCCGGGGATCGAGCCCTTGCACAGGCTCGGCGTCGCCGAGGCTGGCGTTGGCGACCGTGTGCGAGACCGTCTGGAAATGATGCGCGACGTTCCAGGCGACGTTGGGCGCCACGATGAGCGCGAAGGCCCCGAGCGCCGCCGCCGGCCGCCCACCGCGCCACAGACGCCGACGGCCGGTCGGATCGACCGCCGCATGCGCCGCCAGGCCGACGACGAGATAGAGGCCGGCGTATTTCGACAGGCAGGCCAGGCCCAGCGCCGCTCCGAACGCCAGCGCGGCGCGCCGTCCCCGGTCGGCCGGCGTCGTCCACAATGCGCCCAGCGCCCACAGCGCCCCCGCGAGGAAGGCGAGCAAAGGCGCGTCGGTGGACATCACCGTGCTCGACACCTGCACCCCGGGCATTAGCGCGTAGACGGTCGCGGCGCGGAACCCGCTCCACGGGTCGCGGAACCGGGCCCCCGCCCGTTGCAGCATCAGCGCGGCCGCGCCGTGCAGCAGGGGCGCCCAGAGGCGCACCACGGGCTCGGAGTCTCCGCCGACCGCGGTCGCGGCGCGGATCAGCCAGGCGATCATCGGCGGCTTGGAGAAGTATCCGAAGGCCAGCCGCCGCGACCAGAGCCAGTACTGCGCCTCGTCGGGGTTGAGCTCGAGCGGGGTCGCGAACAGGATCGCGAGCCTGAGCGCCGTCAGCAGCCCGACCAGCCCCAGCGTCGCGACCCAGGCGGCGTCGAGCCGGCCGCGTTCGCGCGCATCCGCGTCCCGCTGGGACGTCGGAAGGGAAGGCGCGGCGGCGGTCATGCGACGCTAATGGCCGGGTCCTTGCGGCGGGCGCAAGGCGCTGGATGTGGCGTGTCCGCCACGGCCGGGGCGCCTCCCGGCCTGCGACATCAAACCTTCACATACCCGTCACGGAGCCTTCGGTAATGCGGTCTAACCGCCTCGGAACGGCCGCACTTCGACCATGGAAGGGGCGGCGAGGGGATTTTTGCAATGAAGATGACGAAGCGGCCTTCCGCCGGCGTTGCGCTGGCGGCTCTCGCCTTTGCGGCTCTGGCGAGCCCGGCGACGGCGCAGGAGACGACGGGGGGCATCAACGGCACCGCCCGCTCCTCGGCTGGAGCGCCCCTGGCCAACACGGCCGTGACGGTGGTGTACGAGCCGACGAACCAGACCTTCACGACGACGACCAACGGATCCGGCCTGTTCAGCGTGCGCCAGCTGCCCTCCGGCGGCCCCTACCGGGTGACTGTGGGTGACCAAAGCCAGGAGATTCCCTCCATCGGCCTGGGCGCACCCTATGAGCTCGACCTTGGCGGCGCGACCTCGGCGGCCGCCCCGACCGTTGCGGAAGTGGTGGTCACGGGTTCGCGGGGCGCGGCGCGCCAGCTGCAGACCGGCCCCCGCTCCACCTTCAGCGCCGCCGACATCGCCGCGCTGCCGAGCTTCGCGCGCGACTTCAAGGACATCGTGCGGCTCAACCCGCTGGTCACGATCGACACGGGCAACAACAACGTCATCCAGATCGCGGGCAACAACTACCACAACAACGCCATCTACGTGGATGGGGTGCGCCAGAGCGACGACTTCGGTATCGGCACGAGCGGCTACCCAACCCTGCGCAACCCAATCTCACTGGACGTCGTGCAGTCGCTCAACGTTGAAGTGGCCCCCTACGACGTCTCCTATGGGCAGTTCACCGGCGGCGTGCTGAACATATCGACCAAGTCGGGCGGAAACGAGTTTCACGGCACCTCCTTCTACGAATACGACTCGAACCAGCTCGGCGCGGGGCGCGTCCTGCCGATCCGCAACGCCGCGGGCGTCGCGGTCGATAGCGTCGTGCGCATCCCGTTCAAGGACAAGACGTACGGCTTCACCTTCGGCGGCCCGATCATCAAGGATCGGCTGTTCTTCGAGTTCGGCTACGAGAAGTACGAAGGTCTGGCGACCTCCTTCCTGAACGGACCTCAGGACGCGCCTGTCGGAAACGCCGTGATCGGCGTCACGTCCGCACAGGTGACGCAGATCCAGCAGATCCTGCAGTCGCGCTATGGGCTCGCCGCCGGAAGCTACGGCGTCAGCCAGCCGCTCGAGGACGAGAAGTACTTCGGCAAGCTGACCTGGCAGATCAACGGCCAGCACCGCTTCGTCTTCGAGGCCCAGTCCACCGACGGCGGCTCCTTCACCAGCGGCGCCGCGACGACCTCGCTGGCGCTCTCCTCCAACTCCTACACCCTGGACCAGCCGCAGGTCTCCTACAGCGGCTACCTCTATTCGAACTGGACCCCGTACTTCTCGACCGAGCTGTCGTACACCGACCGCACCGTCGAACGGCAGCCGGAGGTGGGCGTCAGCGGCACGCCCGAATACGACATCTACCTGGCGGGCACGACCGCGCCTCCGGTGGTCTATGCGGGGACCAACTACTCCTACCAGGCGAACTTCCTGTCGACGGAGAACAAGCTGTTCCGGGCGCGCGCCAACTACAACTTGGGCGCCCACACCATCCTGGCGGGCTACGAGCACGAAGAACGCGACGCGACGGACCTGTTCATCCAGCGCGCGAACGGCGTCTTCACCTTCACCAGCATCGCCGACCTGGCGGCGGGCAACGCCAACCAGCTGCAGTACGCCAACGCGGCGAACAACGACTCCACCAGCGGCGCCATCCCCGTCACCTACGACATCCACACCGCCTACCTGCAGGACGAGTGGCGGGTGCTGTCGAACCTGACTCTGCGCTTGGGCCTGCGCGACGAATACTACGAGCAGGGCGACAAGCCGAAGGCCAACCCCTACCTCCTGACCCGCTTCGGCGTCGACAACACCAAGAATATCGACGGCCTGAACACCCTGATGCCGCGCTTCGGCTTCAACTACCGGCCGCTGCACAACCTAGTGATCTCGGGCGGCATCGGGCGTTTCTCCGGCGGCAGCCCCGACGTCTACGTCTACAACGCCTTCAACGGCACGGGTAACCTGTACGGCGGGCCGATCACCTGCACCCTGTCGAACGCCAACACCCCCAACTGCGTGGGCGCGCTGACCAACGTCACGGGCGTGATCGCGCCCAGCGTGCTGGCGGCGAATACGGCCTCCGCCAACGCCGGCACGGCGGCGTCGACGGCGATCGCCAAGAACTTCGATCCCCCCAGCGTCTACAAGGCCTCGCTGAGCGCCCAGTACACGCTCGACTTCTCCGACCTGCCCTGGACGGGGATCGTGGGCCGCTACGCCGGCGACGGCTGGCGCTTCCACGGCGACTACCTCTACCAGGTGACGGACCACGGCCTGTTGCTGAAGGACCTCGACCTCCTGACCTCGGTCAGCGGCGCCGCCCCGGACGGGCGGCCGATCTTCAGCACCTCCCGCCCCCTGCCTAACCAGGACCACCTGCTCCTGACCAACACCGACGGCGGCCACAGCGAGGTCTGGGACGTGGGTGTCGGCAAGAGCTGGGCCAACGGGATCGACTTCGACTACAGCTACACCCATACCGCCGCCTACGACGTCAACTCCTTCAATAGTTCCGTCTCGACCTCGAACTTCAAGGTCGGCGCCTACGCGGACCCGAACAATCCCGGCACCGCGCTGTCGCAGTGGAACATCCCGGAAGAGTCGAAGATCACGTTCGGTTACACGCACGCCTTTTTCGGCGACTTCGCGACGCGCCTGCACATCTTCGCTCAGCGCCGCAGTGGCCACGCCTACAGCTACACCTACCAACTGGCCTACGACCGGAGCACGGGCTTCGACACGACGGGCTTCGGGCTGTCGAACACGG
>CAZZZR010000242.1:0-3822 GCA_964658605.1 uncultured Caulobacter sp.
GCCCCGGCCGCGTCGATGGCGCGACGCGCCATGCCGACCGACGCGGCGGAGAGCGGCGACGCCTCCGCCGAAGGAGCCGTCACCGCGGTCGCGGGAGCCGCCGCGGCCATCGCCGCGTACTGGAAGTCGAGCGTGCCGGGCACGGGCGCGGGGGTGGCCAGGGCTACGTCCGCCCCGCCGCTCGGCGCGCCCCCGCCCTTGGTCTCGGCCGCCTGCGCCTGCAGCGCGAGGCCGGCCGCGAGGGCGCCCAGCGGATCGCCCAGGTCTTCATCGGATACGCCCCTACGCCGCGGAGGGCGCAGGTCGCCGACATGGGCCGCATCCCGTCCAGCGCGCGAAGGCTAACACCGATTCGGAAAGCGGCCAGTGCTTGGGGGTGCGGCTGTTTGTCTTGACCGTGACTGAACAGCCTTCGCTATCGAGTTATTGAAGTCGCATTAATGCTGTGGTAACCAAGAAAAACCTGATCGGCGTAACTTGAGCGGCCGTGCAATGCGGCCGCCTGCCGGCGTTTGGGCGGGGCGGGCGTCAGCGGCTCCGACCACCGTCGCCGTGGTGGGCCTGGCGGCGTGAAACGTGCGATGGGTGGGCGGTCGCGGAGAGCCTGTCGCCGCGCCGCCTCGGAGCGCCGATGATCCGCCGCCGTTTGCTTCTCGCCGTTATGGTTTCGACGCTGGCCGTCGCAGCCGCCGCCTGCAGCCCGCTCACGCTTCTGAACACCCTGCCTTCGGACCCGGCCCGGGTCGCGGCCCGGGGCGTGGCGTACGGACCGGACCCGCGCCAACGCCTCGACGTTTATGGTCCGCGCGCGGGAACGGGCGGGGGCAAGGGAGCGCCGGTCCTGGTCTTCTTCTACGGCGGCGGCTGGTCGAGCGGCGACCGGGCAGGCTACGCCTTCGCCGGCCGGTCGATGGCGGCGGAGGGGTTCGTCACCGTCGTGCCCGACTACCGGCTCGTGCCCCAGGTGCGCTTCCCCGCGTTCGTGCAGGACGGCGCGCAGGCGGTCGCCTGGGCGCGCGCGCATGCGGCCGAGTATGGCGGAGATCCCGACCGCATCGTGCTGATGGGTCATTCGGCGGGCGCCTACATCGCCGCCATGCTGGCGATGGACCCGCAGTGGCTGGCCGCCGCCGGGGCGCCGCCCCGCACGGTCAAGGCCTGGGCGGGGCTGGCGGGGCCCTACGACTTCCTCCCCTTCGACGTGAAGAGTTCGCAGGACGCCTTCGGGGCCTGGCCGAAGCCTCTGGAGACGCAGCCGATCGCCTTCGCGGGCCCAGGCGACCCGCCCGCCTTCCTCGGCCACGGCGACGCCGACACGACGGTGCGGCTGAAGAACAGCCGCAATCTGGCCGCCAGGCTGGAGGCGGCGGGCGTGCCGGTGGAGCTGAGGGTCTATCCGGGCGTGAACCACGTCCCGATCCTCCTGGCGCTGACCCGCACCTTCCGGGGCAAGGCGCCGGTGCGCGCGGATGCGGTCGCCTTCCTGAAAAGCCACGACGGCGGATGATCCACAGGACGTTCCACAGGCTTGTCGGGCACGCTGCGGGTTCACCGGGGTGATTCGCGCATGACCGTGCACGCCAAGAGCTTTCGGCCCGCCGTTGAAGTCGCGCCTGCGCTCGAGCAGCCCTACCTCGACCTGCTGCGCGAGGTGCTGGAGACGGGCGTCGGGCGCGCCGACCGCACGGGCGTGGGCGTGCGCGGCGTGTTCGGGCGGCAGATGCGCTTCGACCTCGGGTCCGGCTTCCCGCTGCTGACCACCAAGCGGGTGCACTTCAAGTCGGTCGTGCTGGAGCTGCTTTGGTTCCTCCAGGGCTCCACCAACGTGCGCTGGCTGCAGGAGCGGGGCTGCACGATCTGGGACGAGTGGGCCGACGCGGACGGCGAGCTCGGCCCGGTCTATGGCCGCCAGTGGCGCTCTTGGGCCACGCCCGACGGCGGACAGATCGACCAGATCGCCAGGCTGATCGAAGGCCTGCGGACGAATCCCTACGGCCGCCGTCACATAGTCTCCGCCTGGAACCCGGCGGATGTCGACGACATGGCGCTGCCGCCCTGCCACTGCCTGTTCCAGTTCCACGTCACGCCCCCAAGTCCCGGTGGGGAAGGCGGTCTCGGCAAGCTGTCGTGCCAGCTCTACCAGCGCTCAGCCGACATATTCCTGGGCGTGCCGTTCAACATCGCCAGTTACGCGCTCCTGACGCACATGGTGGCGGAGGTCGTGGGGCTGGAGGTCGGCGACTTCGTCCACACCCTGGGTGACGCGCACCTCTACCTGAACCACCTGGAACAGGCGGAGCTGCAGCTCTCCCGCACGCCGCGTCCCGCGCCCCGGCTCGTGCTGGCCGCCCGCGACACACTCGAAGCCTACAGCGAGGGCGACGTGGGGCTGGAGGGCTACGATCCGCATCCCCTGATCCGCGCCCCCGTGGCCGTCTGAGCGGGGCGGCGTGAGCCGGTCGGTCCCGCTCTCGCTCGTGGTCGCCCGCGCCCGCAACGGGGTGATCGGTCGGGATGGCGGCCTGCCCTGGCGGCTGAAGGACGACATGGCGATCTTCCGGCGGGTGACGCTGGGCAAGCCCGTCATCATGGGACGCAAGACCTGGGACAGCCTGCCCGCCAAGCCGCTGAAGGGGCGGGGCAACATCGTGCTCTCCCGCGACGGCTCGTTCGCTCCGCCGGGCGCCATCGTGTGCGACCGCTTCGACGAGGCGCTTCAGATCGGGCGCGAGCAGGCGGCGGACGAGGTGGAAGGACGTGAGGGCGCCGAGCCCGAGGTCTGCGTCATCGGCGGCGAGGCGGTGTTCGCCCTGGCCCTGCCCAAGGCGGCGCGGCTGCACCTGACCGAGGTCGAGGCCGACGTGGAGGGCGACGTGCGCTTCCCGGCGTTCGACGAAGCGGCCTGGCGGGAGGTCGCGCGTGAGTCGCATCCGGCCGGGGAGGGGAACGCGCACGCCTTCGTCTACCGCAGGCTGGAGCGGCGCTGACGGCTCCGGTTTGCGGCGCTAGGCTCTCGCCGGAGCCGCCCGTCCAGAGGCGGCCCGATCCCGACCCGCCGGAGGAGACGCCCATGGACCTCGACCTGCACCTCGTCGCCGACGGGCTCGCCTTTCCGGAGGGGCCGGTCGTGATGGCCGACGGCTCGGTGATCCTGGTCGAGATCGCCGGGCCGCGGATCACCCGCGTCGCCCCGGACGGGACGACGACGACGGTGGCCGAGCCCGGCGGCGGCCCGAACGGCTTGGCGATCGGGCCGGACGGGGCGCTCTACGTCTGCAACAACGGCGGGCGCTTCACTTGGCACGACGTGGACGGGATGACGATCCCCGGCCCCCCTCCCGCGGAGCACGAGGGCGGCTCGATCCAGCGCATCGACCTCGCCTCGGGCGCGGTGACGACGCTCTACGAGCACTGCGATGGCCGGCGGCTGCTGGCTCCCAACGACCTGATGTTCGCTCCGGACGGAAGCTTCTGGTTCAGCGACCACGGCTGGGGCGACCACGTCGGGACCAGGTACGGCGGCCTCTACTGGGCCAAGGCGGACGGCTCGAGGATCGTGCGCGCCGCAACCCTGCCGACGCCCAACGGCGTAGGCCTCTCCCCGGACGGCAAGGTCGTCTACGCCGCCGACACCATGACCGGC
Source organism: uncultured Caulobacter sp. (assembly GCA_964658605.1). Classification (GTDB taxonomy): domain Bacteria; phylum Pseudomonadota; class Alphaproteobacteria; order Caulobacterales; family Caulobacteraceae; genus JASLDZ01. The sequence continues at coordinate 3,644 of CAZZZR010000242.1, forward strand.
CGGCTGTGGGCGTTCGACATCGTGGGCGAAGGCCAGGTCGCGCCGGGGCCGATGGCGGCCATGCCGGGCCGCCTGGTCGTGACCATGCCCGGCTTCCAGCTGTTCGACAGCCTGGCGATGGAGGCGGACGGCCGCATCTGCGTCGCCACCCTGATCAACGGCTGCATCAGCGCCATCAC
>CAZZZR010000243.1:0-2837 GCA_964658605.1 uncultured Caulobacter sp.
GCTCGGCGGCCTCGTCGACCGGATCGAGGCGCTGGCGAAGCCGGCCGAGACCCACGCCGCCGAGCAGGGCCCGGCCCTGCGCGAGCGCCTGCGCCATCGCCTCGCCGAGCTTCTGGCGGGCGTCGCCTTCACCGAGGAGCGGATGCTGGCCGAGGCCGCCGCCCTCGCCGCCAAGGCCGACGTGCGCGAAGAGCTGGACCGGCTCGCAGCCCACGTCACCGCCGCCCGCACGCTGCTGGCGTCGGAGGAGGGCGCGGTCGGTCGCAAGCTCGATTTCCTGACGCAGGAGTTCATGCGCGAGGCCAACACCCTGTGCGCGAAGTCCGCCTCCATCCCGCTGACGCAGGCGGGGCTGGAGCTGAAGGCGGTGATCGACCAGGTCCGCGAGCAGGTGCAGAATGTCGAGTGAGGCCGCGCGCGCCGCGGACGTGGGCGCGGCCGAACGGCGGCGGCGCGGCTTCATGCTCCTGGTCTCGAGCCCGTCCGGCGCGGGCAAGACTTCGCTGTCTCGGCGCCTCGTGGCCGACTTCGGCGAGCTGGACCTCTCGATCTCCGCCACCACCCGCGGCGTGCGGCCGGGCGAGAAGGACGGCCGCGAATACCACTTCGTCGATCGCCCGGCCTTCGAGGCGATGGTCGCGGACGACGCCTTCCTCGAGTGGGCGCACGTGCACGACAACCTCTACGGCAGCCCTCGCGCGCCGATCATGGCCGCGCTGGAGCGGGGCCGCGACGTCCTCTTCGACATCGACTGGCAGGGCGCCTCGTCGATCGCGGACAAGGCGGCGGAGGACAGCGTGCGCGTCTTCATCCTGCCGCCGACCATGGCCGACCTTCGCCGGCGGCTCGTGGCCCGCGCCCAGGACTCGGACGCGGTGATCGAACGGCGGCTGGAGCGCGCGGCGGGCGAGATCGCCAAGTGGGGCCTCTACGACTACGTCATCGTCAACGACGACTTCGACCGCGCCTACGCCGACCTTGCCCACATCTACCGCGCCGAGCGCCTGAAGCGCGCCCGCCAGCCGTGGCTGGAGGGCTTCGTCGCGGGGTTGGCGCAGGAGGGCTGAGGGTCCGCGACGCCTGCTATGGCGCGCGGGTCAGCGTCCCGGTCGCGATGGGGTGGAAGTCGCTCGAGCCCGGAGGCGCCATGGCGAAGGCGACCTCCAGCGTGTCAGGCTTGGGCAGGGTGTAGGCCAGCCGGAACGACGGCGCCCCCGGTTGCGCGGCGGTGGAGAAGACGACCGCCTTCCCGGGCGTGACGGCCGCACTGACGTAGTGGATCACGTGGGCGCCGTCCGCGTAGTCCGCGTGCAGCGTCCCCCCTTCGGGATAGATCATCATGATCTGCTCGAACCCGCCCGCAGGCTTGCCTGCGGCGTCGTAGAGGCTGGTGCGGTCGCGCCGCAGGAGCACGCCGCCTCCCGCCGCCGCTTCGATGTGAGACGAGCCCGTGGACGTCTGCCCGGTGTCGGCGACGCGACCGCGGCCGCCCGTCCAGTCCCCGACCAGGAAGGCGACGTCGGCCAACCCAGGCTTCAGCGCAGGCGTCTGCGCCGTCGCCGTCGCCGTCATGAAGACAGCCTGCGCGAGCGCGGCCAGGGTCAGCAGGGGTCTCATCGCGGTCTCCTCACCGGCGGCGTCTCAGGACGGATCGGCGCGCGGCTCGCGCCACATGGCCCAACTCAGAGGGCCGTCGGGCGGGGGCGTGTATTCTGCCTCCACGACGAAGCCGAAGCGCTGGTAGAGGCCGAGGTTGCGCGGTGTGGCGGTGTGCAGGAAGGCGGCGCGCCCCTGAGCATCGAGCCTCGCACAGTGGGCGGCGAGCAGGCGCGAGCCCAGGCCCAGCCCCTGCAGCTCGGGCCGCACGCCCAGGAACCACAGGTAGTCGTGTGGCCGCTCGACGCCGTGCGCGTCGTCCATCGCCTTGCGTAGCCGCATCAGCCGTCCGAACCGGCGCAGGCCGGAGGCGTGGAGCAGCATCGGCAGCGCGCGGACGTCGCGCGTCCAGGGCCAGGCCGCCAGCGTCTCGGACGGCAGCCATGCCGCGGCCGCGCCGCCGCCCGCGGGCCGGCTGATCTGCCCGTCGGGCAGGCAGGCGTCCTTCAACACCACGTCGAAGAAGCGGCGCAGCGCGGGGCCGCGCTTGGCGTCGGGACGCATGAACCAGTCGAACATCGGATCGTCGGAGAAGGCGCGGGCGAGGTCGTCCGCCACCTGCGGCAGGTCGGCCGATCCCGCCCGCACCGGCGCCTCGGCGGCGCGGCGCAGGGCGCTGAGGTCGGGCGGTGGAGTGTGAGCGTCCATCGCCCGCAGGCTGGCGCCGCGGCGGGCGCCGGCGCAAGGGCGATCAGCTTTCCAAAGGCGGCCGCGGCTCCGTGACGCCTGTCGCCCGCGCAAGCCGCAGGAAGCCCGCCACGTCCACCGTCTCGGCGCGGGCGTTGGGATCGACGCCGGCGCTCAGGCACAGCGCCTCTCCGCCCAGGGTCTTCAGGCTGGAGCGGAGCATCTTGCGGCGCTGCCCGAAGGCGGCGGCGGTGACGCGCTCCAGCGCCCGGGTGAGCGCGTCGGAAGGGCGGTCGGCGCGGTGGACCACCCGCACCACCGCCGAATCGACCTTGGGCGGCGGCGTGAAGGCGCGGGCCGGGAGCGCCATCACGACCTCGGCGTCCGCGAGCGCCTGGGTCAGCACCGCCAGCCGCCCGTAGTCGTCGGCGCCGGGGGCGGCGGCGATGCGGAGCGCCACCTCCTTCTGGAACATCAGCGTCATGGAGGCGGGCGTGAAGGCGCCCGTCAGCCATTTCACGAACAGGGGCGTGCCGACGTTGTAGGGCAGGTTG
>CAZZZR010000243.1:2847-3822 GCA_964658605.1 uncultured Caulobacter sp.
GGAGACCACGTGCGCGGCCGCGGGCAGGCGGTTCGCGGCCAGCAGGGCCGCCTCGTCCGCCCGCAGGGCGTCGGCCTGCACGACCTGCAGGCGACCTGCCGCCGCCGCGGCCAGTTCCTGCAGCAGCGGGATGAAGCGCGCGTCCTTCTCGATCGCCACCACCCGCGCGCCGGCGTCGAGCAGCGCGCGGGTCAGGCCGCCCGGCCCGGGGCCGACCTCGATCACGGCGTCGTCCGGACCAAGGCGGGCAAGGCGGGCGATCTTGGCGGTGACGTTCAGGTCCAGGAGGAAGTGCTGGCCAAACCGCTTGTCGGCGGAGAGTCCGTGCGCGGCCAGGGCCTCGCGCAGCGGCGGCAGATCCTCGAGGCTCACGTCCGCGGGGCGGCGGCGCGGCGCGCGGCCATCTGGGCGGCCAGCCGGACGGCGGCGATCAGGCTGTCGGCGCGGGCCAGGCCCCGGCCCGCGATGTCGTAGCCGACGCCGTGGTCGGGCGAGGTGCGCACGATCGGCAGGCCCAGCGTGGCGTTCACGCCGCCCCAGAAGTCGATCGTCTTGACCGGGATCAGCGCCTGGTCGTGGTAGAGGCACACCGCCGCGTCGTACTTCAACCGCGCTTCGGCGTGGAACAGGGTGTCGGCGGGCATGGGGTCGGTGCAACCGATCCCCTCGGCGCGCAGGCGCATCGCGGCCGGCCGCACGATATCGATCTCCTCGCGGCCTAGCGCGCCCGCCTCCCCCGCGTGCGGGTTGAGCGCCGCCAGCGCCAGGCGCGGCTCGGCGATGCCGAAGTCGTGCCGGAGGGCGTAGTCGGCGGCGCGTGCGACCTCCACGATCCGGTCGGCGGTGAGCTCGGCCAATGCGCGCGCCAGCGGCAGGTGGATGGTGACGAGCACCGCGCGCAGGTCGGCGGCGGTCAGCATCATCACCGGCCCGCGCGGCCCCGCGTAGGGGGCGCCGCGCGTCAAGTCGGCCAGG
>CAZZZR010000244.1:0-3803 GCA_964658605.1 uncultured Caulobacter sp.
GGCTGGAGCCCGTGCGCCGGCGCCCCGGCATGTACATCGGCGGCACCGACGAGCGGGCCCTGCACCACCTGTTCGCCGAGGTGCTCGACAACGCCATGGACGAGGCCGTCGCCGGCCACGCCAAGCGGATCGAGGTGCACCTGCACGAGGACGGGTCGCTCAGCGTCCGCGACGACGGCCGGGGCGTCCCCGTCGATCCCCACCCCAAGCATCCGGGCAAGAGCGCGCTGGAGGTGATCCTCACCGTGCTGCACTCGGGCGGCAAGTTCAGCGGCAAGGCCTACGAGACCTCCGGCGGCCTGCATGGCGTGGGCGTGAGCGTCGTCAACGCCCTCAGCGACGTGCTGGACGTCACCGTCTGGCGCGACGGGTTCGAGTGGCGCCAGTCCTTCTCCCGCGGCCACCCACAAGGGTCCATCGAGAAGCTCGGGCCCAGCCGCAAGCACGGCACCCTCGTCCGCTTCCACCCCGATGCCGAGATCTTCGGCGAGGAGGCCGCGTTCAAGCCCGCGCGCCTCTACCGCATGGCCCGCTCCAAGGCCTACCTGTTCCGCGGCGTCGAGATCCGCTGGCGCTGCGACCCCGCCGTCATCCAGGACCAGACGCCCCCAGAGGCGACCTTCCACTTCCCCAACGGCCTCGCCGACTACCTGAAGGAGCGGGTCGGCGAGATCGAGACCGTCACCCCCGAACCCTTCGCCGGCCGCATCGAGCGGAAGGAGGGCGGCGGCGCGGTCGAGTGGGCCATCGCCTGGAGCGCCGCGGGCTTCGGCGAGCACGACGGCTTCACCCAGAGCTACTGCAACACCGTGCCCACGCCCGAGGGCGGCACGCACGAGGCGGGACTGCGCGCGGCCCTGACCCGCGGCCTGAAGGCCTACGGCGAACTCTCCGGCGAGAAGCGCGCAGGGCTGATCACGGCGGAGGACGTGGCGGCGCAGGCGGGGGTGCTGGTCAGCGTCTTCGTGCGCAACCCCGAGTTCCAAGGCCAGACCAAGGAGCGCCTCTCCTCCCCCGACGCCCAGCGCTTGGTGGAGGGCGCCCTGCGCGACCCCTTCGACCACTGGCTCACCGCCCAGCCCAAGGCGGCCAGCGCCCTCCTGACCTTCGTGGTCGAGCGGGCCGAGGAGCGGCTGAAGAAGCGCAAGGACCGCGAGGTCGCGCGCGCCAGCGCCACCCGCAAGCTCCGCCTTCCCGGCAAGCTGGCCGACTGCGCCAACGGGGCCACTGGCGAGAGCGAGCTCTTCATCGTCGAGGGCGACAGCGCCGGCGGCAGCGCCAAGCAGGCCCGCGATCGCAAGACCCAGGCCGTGCTGCCCCTGCGCGGCAAGATCCTCAACGTCGCCAACGCCACCGGCGACAAGGCGGCCAAGAACGTCGAGCTCAGCGATCTCATGCTGGCGCTGGGCGTGCAGGGCGGGGCGCGCTTCCGCGAGGAGGACCTGCGCTACGACCGCGTGGTCATCATGACCGACGCCGACGTGGACGGGGCCCACATCGCCAGCCTCCTCATCACCTTCTTCTACCGCACCATGCCCGAGCTGATTCGGGGCGGCCGCCTCTACCTGGCCCTCCCGCCCCTCTACCGCCTGAGCCACGGCAAGGAGATCGCCTACGCCCGCGACGACGCCCACAAGGACGAGCTTCTCGCCACGGCGTTCAGAGGGAAGAAGCCCGAGCTCAGCCGCTTCAAGGGCCTGGGCGAGATGATGCCCGCCCAGCTGCGCGAGACCACCATGGCCCCGGCCACCCGCACCCTGGCCCGCGTCCACCTGCCCCGCGACGAGGAGGGGGCTGAGGAACTGGTCGAACAGCTGATGGGCAAGAAGGCCGACGCCCGCTTCCGCTTCATCCAGGAGAACGCGGCCTTCGCGGCGGAAGACCTGGACGTCTGAGAGCCGCCGTCGGCGTAGCGCCTGCGCGCTTGCTCCTTGCGGCCGCCCTGCCTATCGAACGGGGTCTCCACACGAGGGCTGCGCGGATGCCAGGGGTCTGGTTCGACGATCTGACGGTGGGACGGACGTTCCAGCACCCCATCCGCCGCACGGTGACGGAGACGGACAACGTCCTCTTCAGCGCCATGACCCACAACCCGGCCCAGCTGCACCTGGACGAGGAATACTGCCGGAACGAGACCGAGTTCGGCCAGAGGATCGTCAACAGCTGCTTCACGCTGGGCCTGATGGTGGGCATCTCGGTGGGCGACACCACGCTCGGCACCGCCGTGGCGAACCTCGGCTGGGACGAGGTGCGCTTCCCCAAGCCGCTGTTCCACGGCGACACCGTGCATGTGGAGACCGAGGTCATCGAGCTGCGGGAGTCCAAGTCCCGCCCCGACCAGGGGATCGTCACCTTCCTGCACCGCGCCTACAACCAGCACGGCGACCTCGTGGCCTCATGCAAGCGCTCGGGCCTGCAGCGGAAGCGACCCGCATGACCGCGATCCTGCGCTCGCTCCTCTTCATCCCCGGCGACAGCGAGAAGAAGCTTGGCAAGGCTGACGCCTCAGGTGCCGACGCCCTGATCCTGGACATCGAGGATTCGGTCGCGCCCGAGCGCAAGCCGACCGCGCGCCAGCTGATCGCCGAGCACCTGCGCACCCGCCCCCGCGGCGAGCGCGCCTCGGAGCTGTGGGTGCGGATCAACCCGCTGGACAGCGGTCTAGCGCTCGACGACCTCGTCGCGGTCGTCCCCGCCGCGCCCGACGGGATCATGCTGCCCAAACCCGACAGCGCCGCCGACGTGGTGCGCCTGTCCCTCTATCTCGACGCCCTGGAGGCGCAGGCGGGGCTGGAGCCGGGCGCGATCGGCGTCATCCCAGTCGCCACGGAGACGGCCGCCGCGCCCTTCCGCCTCGACACCTATGCGCAGGTCCGCCCCGCCCGCCTGCGCGCGCTGACCTGGGGGGCGGAGGACCTGAGCGCGGCGGTGGGCGCCAGCACCAACATGGACCCCCCGGGCGGCTGGGGCCTCACCTATCGGCTGGCGCGTTCGCTGACCCTGCTCGCCGCCCACGCCGCGCAGGTTGCCGCGATCGAGACGCTGTACGTCGACTTCCGCGACGAGGAGGGCCTGCGCGCCTCCTGCCGCGCCGCGCGCGCCGAAGGATTCAGCGGCCGCCTGGCGATCCACCCCGCCCAGGTCGGCCCGATCAACGAGAGCTTCACGCCCTCCGAGCCCGAGCTGGAGCACGCCCGGCGCGTCGTCGCCGCGTTCGAGGCCGCGCCGGGCGCGGGCGTGGTGGCGATCGACGGCAAGATGGTCGACATCCCCCACCTGAAACAGGCGCGCACCGTGCTGGGCGCGGCCGCCGCCTTCGCCGCGCGGGGCCGCCCCGCCTGAGGTCGCCTCAAGCCTCGGCGAAGAGGGCGCGGCGCGGACCGAGGTAGCCGAACAGGAAGGCGGCCACCTTGCGCATCTGGATCTCCTCGGAGCCCTCGGTGATGCGGTAGCGGCGGTGGTGGCGGTAGATGTGCTCGAACGGCGTGTGCCGCGAGTAGCCCATGGCCCCGTGCACCTGCATCGCCCGGTCCGCCGCCTCGCAGACCAGCCGGTTCGCCCGCCAGTTGCACATGGCCACCTTGTCGGAGAGGCGCGTCTCCACCTCGCGGCGGCTGAGGCGGTCCATCTCCCACGCCGTCTTGCGGATCAGCACCCGCAGCATTTCGGCCTCGGCGGCGAGCTCCACCAGCGGGAACTGGATCGCCTGGTTCTCGGCCAGCGGCCGGCCGAACGGCTTGCGCGCGCGGGCGTAGGCGACGCTGGCCTCGATGCAGTAGGTCGCCGCGCCGAGCGAGGAGGCG
>CAZZZR010000245.1:0-3785 GCA_964658605.1 uncultured Caulobacter sp.
CCGCCCCGACATCCGCGCGGCCGAGCGGCGGCTGGCGGCGGCCAACGCGCAGATCGGCTCGGCTGTGGCGCAGCAGTTCCCGACGCTGAACCTCTCCCTGCTCCCGACCTATTCGGAGATCGCCATCTCCGACATGTTCATGAAGCCGTCGGGCACGCTGCTCAGCTTGGCGCAGGGATCGGCGCCCCTGTTCCAGGGCGGCAAGCTCCGGGCCGGCGTGCGCCAGGCGCGGGCGGCGCGGGAGGAGGCCTTCTTCGCCTACAAGGACACCACGCTGACCGCCCTGCGCGAAACCGAGGACGCCATCGTGCGCTACGACTCGGACCAGCGCCGCTGGACCTCGATCTCGGGCGCGTTCAAGGCCGCGCAGAACGGCTACGGCATCGCCAGCCAGCAGTACGCGGCGGGGCTTACGGACTACACATCCGTCTACCAGGCGCAGGCCTCGCTGCTGCAGATCCAAGACCAGCTGACCCAGGCGGACGCCGCGCTCGCGACCGACGTGGTGGCGATCTACAAGGCCATCGGCGGCGGCTGGAGCGAGGCCGACCCCACCGCTTTCGCCCAGGCGGCCCGCTAACCCCGCCGATCACCCCCGCCGCGTTTGATCGCGCGCCGTTTCGAGCGGAAGCTGCGGCTCCGCCTGAGTCCGGCGGCGCAGGGAGCCGCTGATGGACGGGGACGCGAAGACCGGCGAGGCTGAGCGCGAAAAGGGCGCCGGTTCCGAGGAGTCCGAAGGCCCGGGCTTCAGCGAACGCGACGTCGAGGACATCGAGTCCAGCTCCCGCCTCAGCGCGCCCGTCATCTACGAGGTCCTGCGCCGCGAGGGCGAGGAGGAGATGGAGCGGCCGATCCTGTCGCTCTGGTGGTCCGGCGTGGCGGCGGGGCTGTCGCTCAGCCTGTCGCTGCTGTCGCAGGCGGTGCTGCGGTCGCACCTGCCCGATACGCCGTGGCGGGAGCTGGTCTCGAGCCTCGGCTATACGGTCGGCTTCCTCGTCGCGGTGATGGCGCGCCACCAGCTGTTCACGGAGAACACGATCACGCCGGTGCTGCCGGTGATGAAGGCGCCCTCTCCGAGGAACCTCGGGCGCATTGGCCGGCTATGGGCGGTGGTGCTGGTGGCCAACTTCGTCGGCACCTTCGCCGCGGCGCTGTTCTACACCTTCACCCCGGTGGTCTCGCCAGAGGTCCGCGCGGCCATGACGGATATCGCCGCCACCGCCATGGCTCATCCGCCGGCGGAGATGTTCTTCCGGGCGGTCGGCGCCGGCTTCATCATCGCCGCCATGGTCTGGCTGCTGCCGAGCTCAGGTCCCCAGCAGGTCGGCATCGTGCTCCTGATGACCTACGTGATCGCCGCCGCCCAGCTCGCCCACATCGTCGCCGGCAGCCTCGAGGCGTTCATGCTCGTGCTGCAGGGACGCATGGATCTGGTCACGATGGCGACGGGGTTCGCGATCCCGGTGCTTGCGGGCAACGTCATCGGCGGTACGGGGCTGTTCGCGCTGATCTCCTACGGCCAGGTCGCCCAGGAGGTGTGAGCGGCCTCAGCCCTTCGACGCAGGAACCGAGCAGAAGCGGGTCGACCGTGGGCGGCGATCGTCCGCCTGGGTGACGATGGCGCACGGGTCGTTCGAGGGCGGCTGCGGCGCCTGGGTGCGCGGCAGGTCCAGCGCGTCGCGGTCGACATAGCCGCGCAACCCGCCGTCGGACACCTGGCACCAGTGCGCGTCGCAGGCCAGGACAGCGACCTTCGCGTCGTGCTCCAGCTCGTCCAGCGCCGCATAGACCTCGCCGGGCCCGGCGCGCAGATAGGTCGACCACGCGACGGACGTTCCCTTATCCCCAGCGGCGGCGGCGGACGCCGATAGGAGCAGGGCCGACGCGGCCAGGGCGCGAACGGAATGTCGATGCGCCGCCTTGAGCATGGAAGCCTCCCATTCGGGCGTCGAATGCGTTTGACGCTTTGGACCGTCCATTTGTATTGACATCTTGCGGTCGAGCCGACAAGGCTCGCTGCAGTATCCAATCGACGGTGACAGCCTCATGCCCATGCTCAGCTATGAGCAGAAGTATAGAGTCCGGGGCGGCGCGCTGATCGGCGGCGACCTCTTCGACTTCTGGGTTGGACCGTTCTACGTCGGCCTGTTCGGTGTCACGTCTGCAATATTCGCGCTGCTGGGAACGCTGCTGATCATTTACGGCGCGGCGATCGGGCCGACCTGGGCGCTGTTCCGCATCTCGATCGATCCGCCGCCGATCTCCTACGGCCTGAGCTTCGCGCCCCTGGCGCAAGGCGGCCTGTGGCAGCTCATCACCATCTGCGCGATCGGCGCCTTCGTCTCCTGGGCGCTGCGGCAGGTGGAGATCGCGCGCAAGCTGGGCATGGACCTGCACGTGCCGCTCGGCTTCTCGGCCGCGATCTTCGCTTACGTCACCCTGGTCGTGATCCGCCCGATCATGCTGGGCGCCTGGGGGTACGGCTTCCCGTACGGGATCATGAGCCACCTCGATTGGGTGTCGAACACCGGCTACCAGTACCTGCACTTCCACTACAATCCCGCGCACATGATCGCGGTGACGTGCTTCTTCACCACCACGCTGGCGCTGGGGATGCACGGCGGCGAGATCCTCTCGGCGGTGAACCCCGGCAGGGGGAAGACGGCCAAGGCGGGCGAGCACGAGAGCGCCTACTTCCGCGACACCATCACCTATTCGATCGGCGAGCTGGGCATCCACCGGCTGGGCTTCTTCCTAGCGCTGAACGCCGGGATCTGGAGCGCGATCTGCATGATCATCTCCGGCCCGTTCTGGACGCACGGCTGGCCCTATTGGTGGAACTGGTGGCTCTCGATCCCGATCTGGAACGGGCTGTAGGGCCCGCGCCATGGCCAGGTTCCACACCCTCTACAACGCCGTCGTCCTGGTCCCTCCCGACGAGGAGGGGCCGGCGCTGCCCCCCGGAGACGCGCCCCGCGTCGGCAGGCCGATTCATTCGGTGCTTCTGGGCCGCATCGGCGAGACGCAGGTGCTGCCCACCTACCTCGGCGTCTACGGGATCGCGTCTCTGGTCTGCGGCTTCGTGGCCATCGAGATCATCGGGCTGAACATGCTGGCGCAGGTCGACTGGAACCTGCTGCGCTTCATCAAGATGCTGCCCTTCCTCTCGTTGGAGCCGCCGCCGCCCAAGTTCGGCCTGTCGCTGCCGCCGCTGAACGAGGGCGGCTGGTGGCTGATGGCGGGCTTCTTCCTCACCGCCGCGATCTTCCTGTGGTGGACGCGGATGTACACGCGCGCCAAGGCGCTCGGCATGGGCACGCACGTGAGCTGGTGCTTCGCTTCGGCGATCTGGCTCTACCTGGTGCTGGGCTTCATCCGCCCGATCATGATGGGCAGCTGGAGCGAGGCGGTGCCCTTCGGCGTCATCAGCCACCTGAACTGGACCGCCACCTTCTCCGTCCGCTACGGCAACCTGTTCTACGACCCGTTCCACATGCTCTCGATCGTCTTCCTCTACGGATCGACGATGCTGTTCTGCATGCACGCCGGCACCATCCTGGCGGTGGCCAAGTTCGGCGGGGAGCGCGAGAGCCACGACATCGTCAACCGCTCGAGCGCGCAGGAGCGGGCGGCGCTGTTCTGGCGCTGGACCATGGGTTTCAACGCCACCTTCGAGTCGATCCACCGCTGGATCTTCTGGTTCGCCACGCTGACGACGCTGTGCGGCGGAATCGGCATCCTCATCACCGGCACGGTGGTCGACAACTGGTACCTGTGGGGCGTCA
>CAZZZR010000246.1:0-3713 GCA_964658605.1 uncultured Caulobacter sp.
CTCGCCCCGGCCGAGGCCGCGGGCGCCGACGCCCGCCGCTCGCCGGGCCGGCTGGCCCTGCACTACGCGCCGGACGCGCCCGTGCGCCTGGAGGCCGACGCCCCGCGCGAGGGCGAGGCCTACCTCAGCTTCGGCCCTACCCCCCCGGGCGCCGACCCGGCCCTGAGCCTGAGCGCCGCGGCCGATCCCACCGAGGCCGCCGCCGCCCTCTTCGCCCGCCTGCGCCAAGCCGACGCGCGCCGCCCCGCCGCCATCGCCGTCGCCCCGATCCCCGATGACGGCCTCGGCGAAGCGATCAACGACCGCCTGCGGAGGGCTGCGGGGTATGTGGGATAGACCCGCGCGTCGTCACTCCTCGCCCAGCCACCCCGCGGCCCGCACCTCGGCCACCTGGGCGCGGGCGACCGGCGCCTCCAGGCCGCCCTTCAACCTCAGGCGCAGGTTGCGGCCTCGCCAGGCGGAGCCCTCCACCGCGGCGCGCGCCACCCACCAGGAGCGATGGACACGCAGGCCCTCGACGCCGGACAGCGCCCCCACCGCCTGGGCCATCGGCGTGAGCAGGAGGTCGGACCCGAGAGCGGTGTGCACGCGCACGTAGTGGTCCTCCATCTGCAGCGCGATCACCTCGCGGCCCAGCCGCGCCGGGAGCCGCGAGAGCAGGTCCTCCCGCCCGGGAGCGGCTGGGGAGAGGTGCGAGGGCGCATCGGCCGGCGTCGGCGCGAGGCCGAGCGAGGACACGAACAGGTAGGTCAGAGCGGCCGGCAGGCTGATCGCCAGCACCTGCGCGTACCACACCAGCCAGGTCATCCGCCGCTCGGGCACGCCGCCGACGAAGTGAAAGCTCGCCGCGGAGATCGCCGCCAAAGGCACGCAGCCCAGCGCCACGGCGACGGTGCGGGCGAACAGGCGGGGCGTCTGGGTGCGCACGCTCCAGTCCTCCGCCGTCCGCAACAGGGGCGCGAACAGCAGCACGCCCGCCCAGAAACTGAGGAGCCAGCTCGCCACCCGCTCCAGCGGATGCACGTCGTAGCTGCCGAACGGTCCGATCAGCCCCATGAACAGGCCCAGCGCGGTGGCGACGGCGAAGCGGCGCGCCAACTGGGCCGGGGTTCCAATCAGCTGCGACGCGGAAGGCATGGGATCGAGCCTTAGCCGCCTGCGCGCCGGGGCGCCAAGCGCGCGGTCCGTCCGCCCGTCCACGCGCCCGTCCGCCCGCCAGCGAAGCCGGGCGGACGGGCGGCGCGCCGGAGCGTAGGACGCCGGGGGTCGCCCTGGAGCCTTCCCGATGCGCCTGCCCCTTCCCGCCCGCTCCCTGCCCCCCCTGGTCCAGCTGGGCGGAGCGCTCGCAGGAGACTTCGTCTCGACGCTGGTCTTCGCGCTGCTCTTCTGGCTCACGCACAGCCTGGCGTGGTCGCTGGGCGTCGCGCTCGCTTCGGGCCTGGCCGGCCTGGCGTGGAGGAAGGCGCACGGGCGCAAGGTCGACGCGATGCAGGGCCTCAGCCTGGCGCTGGTGGTCGTCCTCGGGGGCGCGAGCCTCCTGACCCACGACGCGCGGTTCGTGATGTTCAAGCCCACGATGATCTACCTCGCGGTGGCGGCGGTGATGCTCAAGCCGGGATGGATGCGCCGCTACCTGCCTGCGAAGGCGCAGCGGCACGGAACGGGCGTGACCGACGCCTTCGGCTACGCCTGGTCGGCGGCCATGGCGGGACTGGCGCTGGTCAACCTGGCTTTGGCGCTGCACGGCGACGTGCGCCTGTGGGCCGCCGTCCTGGCCACCGCGCCGCTCGGCCTGAAGCTGGCGCTCGGCGTCACGCAGTACGCGGTGACGCGCCATACCGTCGTCCTCGCGATCCGCAAGGAGCGGGCGGACGCAACAGCGGGGTGAGGCGCCCCGCTTGCGCCCGGCCCGCGATCCGTGGTCGCTGGCGGCCGCATGACGCCGGACCCCCCCGCGACAGCCCTCCTCGACACGCCCGCTCTGCGCGTCCTCATGCTGGGCGCGACCGGCACGATCGGCCGCGCGACCGTGCAGGCCCTGCTCGCGCGCGGGTGCGAGGTGGTCTGCCTCGTGCGGCCTGGAAGCGTCCCGACGCCCGACCTCGACGGCGCCACGCTCCGCCACGGCGACGTGACCGATCCGGCCTCGCTCGCCCACGACGGCTTCCGCGGCGAGCGGTTCGACGCGGTGGTCTCGTGCCTGGCGTCCCGCACCGGCGAGCCCAGGGACGCCTGGGCGATAGACCACCGGGCTCACCTGAACGTGCTGGAGGCGGCCAAGGCGGTGGGCGTGGAGCGCTTCGTCCTCCTGTCGGCCCTCTGCGTGCAGAAGCCGCTGCTCGCCTTCCAGCATGCCAAGCTGGCGTTCGAGGCGGCGCTGGCCGGGTCCGGCCTGACCTACGTGATCGTGCGGCCCACCGCCTTCTTCAAGTCGCTGTCGGGACAGGTGGAGCGGGTGAGGCGCGGCAAGCCCTTCCTGCTGTTCGGCGATGGGAGGCTCACCGCCTGCAAGCCGATCGCCGACGCGGACCTGGCGGGCTACCTCGCCGACGGCCTCCACGACCCGGCCCGCTGGAACCGCATCCTGCCGATCGGCGGCCCCGGCCCCGCGATCACCCCGCGCGAGCAGGGAGAGCGGCTGTTCGCGCTGCTGGACCGGCCGCCCCGGTTCCGCAGCGTGCCGGTGCGGATGCTGGACGTCGTGATCGCGGGCCTCGCCGCGGCGGGGCGGGTCTGGCCGAGCCTGGCCGGCAAGGCCGAGCTGGCGCGGATCGGCCGCTACTACGCGACCGAATCCATGCTCCTGCTCGATCCCGCGACCGGCCGCTACGACGCCGCGGCCACGCCCGAGACGGGGACCGCGACCCTCTTCGACCACTACGCGGCCCTGCTTTCGGGGGTGGAGGAAACGGACCTCGGCGCCCATGCGGTGTTCGACCGCCGCCGCGCGGGCGCCCGCTTCACGCGCGGTTAACGCGCCCCGACCACGGTGCTCTGCGACCGCCGGAGGCCCGTTTTGCGCAACCTGATCGCCGCCGTGGAGCGCCTGGACCCGCTGTCGGTCTCCGGCCGTGTGGCGGGGGTGTCGGGGCTCCTGATCGAGGTGCGCGGCGGCCTGTCGCGGCTGTCGGTTGGGGCGCGATGCGAGATCGTGCGGGCGGGGCTCCCGATCCTCCCGGCCGAGGTCGTCGGCTTCCGTGAGAGCCGGGCGCTGCTCATGCCCTTCGGCCCGGTCGAGGGCGTGGCCCCCGGCGCGGAGGTGCGCATCCGGCCGGAGGGCGCGACCGTGCGTCCCACGCTCGCCTGGCGCGGGCGGATCGTGAACGCCTTTGGAGAACCCATCGATGGCAAGGGCGCCCTGCCGCAGGGGCCCGCCGCCTATCCGCTCCGCGCCCCTCCCCCACCGGCCCACTCCCGCGGCCGGGTGGGCGAGCGCCTGTCCACCGGCGTGCGCGCCATCGACGTCTTCACCACCATATGCCGCGGCCAGCGCATGGGCGTCTTCGCAGGGAGCGGCGTCGGCAAGAGCGTGCTCCTCTCCATGCTCGCCAAGGGCGCGGCCTGCGACGCGGTGGTGGTCGGCCTGATCGGCGAGCGGGGCCGGGAGGTGCGCGAGTTCATCGAGGAGACGCTGGGACCCGAGGGCCTCGCCCGCGCCATCGTGGTGGTCGCCACCTCCGACGAGCCCGCGCTCACCCGCCGCCAGGCCGCCT
>CAZZZR010000247.1:0-3675 GCA_964658605.1 uncultured Caulobacter sp.
GTCTTGCGCTCGCTGTCGTCGTGCGCGTTGCCGAGCTTGCGCGTGTGCCAGAGGCCGTCGGCGAAAACCCAGAGGGTGGTCCAATCCCGGTCGAGACGCTTCACCGCCTCCCGCGCCACGTCCGCCGGCAGACGCTCGGCGGCGACCACCGTCCCGTCCACGTGCCCGATCGTGCCGCCGTTGTAGGCGCCGATCGGCGTATCGACGCGCAGGGTGTGGGCGATCTCGAGCATGCCGCTGAGCGGGCGGGCGCTGATGAGGCTGAACAGTACGCCCGCCCCGCGCAGGCGCGCCACGGCCGCGACCGTGCCGTCCGCCAGGCTCTTGTCCTTGCGGACGAGGGTGCCGTCGATGTCGGACACCAGGAGCTTGATCGGGGACTGGCTCATCCAATCGCGTGCCAGGCGCGGCCGTCGCGTTCGAGCAGGGCGTCGGCGCCCTTCGGACCCGAACTTCCCGCCGCGTAGGCTTCCGGCTCGCCGGTCACCCAGGCGTCCAGCAGGGGCTGAACGGCGCGCCAGCCGTCCTCGATCTGGTCCGCGCGCTGGAACAGCGTCTGGTCGCCGATCAGCACGTCGTAGAGCAGCGTCTCGTAGCCGGTGCGGTGGCCGAGGTCGAAGCGATCGCCGTAGCGGAAATCCATCTCCACCGGCGTCGCCTCCAGCTCCGGCCCCGGCGTCTTCACCGAGAAGCCCAGCGTCATGCCCTCGTTGGGCTGCACCTGGATGACGAGGCGGTTGGGCGGCAGCGGATTGACCTCCGTCCCTTTGAACAGCGCAAGCGGCATCTCCTTGAACTGGATCACGATCTCGGTGTCGCGGGCGCTGAGCGCCTTGCCAGTGCGCAGGTAGAAGGGCACCCCCGACCAGCGCCAGGTCTGCACCTCCACCTTCATCGCGGCGTAGGTTTCGGTCGTGCTGTCGCGCTTGACGTCGTCGGCCTTGCGGTAGGCCATGACCGCCTTGTCGGCGATCTTGCCGCCGCCGTACTGGCCCCTCACCGCGTCCTCGGGCTTCACCTTGCGCACGGCGGCGACGACCTTGGCCTTTTCCGTGCGGATGGCGTCGGCGTCGAAGGCGTTGGGCGGCTCCATGCCGACCAGGGAGAGCAGCTGGAACAGGTGGTTCGGCACCATATCGCGCAGCGCCCCGGCGGCGTCGTAGAAGCCGCCGCGGGAGCCCACGTCCACCGTCTCGGCGGCGGTGATCTGCACGTGGTCGACGTAGCGGTTGTTCCACACCGCCTCGAACAGGGGGTTGCCGAAGCGGAAGATCATCAGGTTCTGCACCGTCTCCTTGCCCAGGAAATGGTCGATCCGATACACCTGCCCCTCTCCCATCCGCTTCAGGATCTGCTCGTTCAGCGCGTGGGCGCTCTCGAGGTCCGCGCCGAACGGCTTCTCCACCACGACGCGGCGGAAGCCGTCGGCCTCCTCCAGCAGTCCCGCCTCGCCCAGGCTGTCCACGATCGGGCCGAAGAACTGCCCCGCCACCGCCAGGTAGAAGACGGCGTTCTTCAGGCCCAGCCCCTTGATCTCCTCGAACAGCGCGGCGTTGGTGAAGTCGCCCTCGTGGTAGGTGATGCGGTCGCGCAGCCAGCCGTAGGCGTCCTTGTCCTCGACGAACTCGCCGAGCGCGTCGCGCAGCTCGTGTTTGTCGGCGGCGGAGCGGCCGACGCCCACCAGCTTGAACCCGTCGTCCAGGAGGCCCGCCCTCGACAGGTTCACCAGCGCGGGCGCGAGCAGGCGCTTGGTCAGATCGCCGGTGGCGCCGAACACCACCAGCGTGGCCGGCGGGGCCTTGGGCGCGGTCGTCACTGGACCACCCCGCTCACGTCCACCTTCATTGGGGCATCTCCACGTGCCCGCCGAAGCCGAAGCGCATGGCCGAGAGCAGCTTGTCGCCGAAGGTCGAGTCCACGCGGCTGCGGTAGCGGGCGTAGAGGGCGGCGGAGAGGACGTTGGCGGGCACCGCCTCCTCCATCGCCGCTTCGATCGTCCAGTGGCCCTCGCCCGAGTCGGCCACGCGGCCGCTGAAGTGGCCGAGCTCGTGGTCCTGCGCCAGGCCGATGGCGGTGAGGTCCAGCAGCCAGGACGAGATCACCGAACCTCTGCGCCACACCTCGGCGATGTCCGGCAGGTTCAAGGTGAATCGCTCGTCTTCGGGCAGCTTGTCGGACTGCTTGCCCTTCAGGATGTCGAAGCCCTCGGCGTAGGCCTGCATCAGGCCGTACTCGATGCCGTTGTGCACCATCTTCACGAAGTGGCCGGCGCCCGCGGGGCCGGCATGGATGTAGCCCTTCTCGGCGCGGGAATCCTCGGTCGCGTCCCGGCCCTTGGTGCGGGGAATGGTGCCGTAGCCGGGGGCCAGGCAGTCGAAGATCGGGTCGAGCGTGTCGACCGTGTCCTTGTCGCCGCCGATCATCATGCAGTAGCCGCGCTCCAGCCCCCAGACGCCGCCGGAGGTGCCGACGTCGACGTAGTGCAGGCCCTTCTCCGCGCAGACCTTCGCCCGGCGGATGTCGTCCTTGTAGAAGGTGTTGCCGCCGTCGATGATGATGTCGCCGGACTGGGCGAGACCGCCGGTCAGGGTCGCGATGGTGCTCTCGGTCGGATCGCCCGCGGGCAGCATGACCCAGAAGATGCGCGGCCCCTCCAGCTTATCGGCGGCGGCCTGAAGCGACGACGCGGCGGTCGCCCCCTCTCCGGCCAGCTCCGCCACCGCCTTCGCGTCGCGGTCGAAGGCGACGATCTCGTGCCCCCCCTTCATCAGGCGGCGCGCGATGTTGGCGCCCATCCGGCCGAGGCCGATCATGGCGAGACGCATGGGAGAGTTCCTTGGCTGCGGCCGGGGAGGGCCGGAGATTAGTTCTGGACGGCGGCGACCACGGCGGCCTTGAGCGCCTCGATCCCGCCGCCCGCCTCCTTGAGGTGCACGCGCAGGACCTTGCGGCCCCGCTCGGCCAAGACGTCCATGTCGCCGCGCGCCTGGGCGATCTGGACGAGGCCGAAGCGCACCTTGCGACCGGGAACCTCGATGTCGGGCGCGGGGTCGCGGGTGACGGTCAGGAACACGCCGCCCGCGGGGCCGCCCTTGTAGGCCTGGCCGGTGGAGTGCAGGAACCGCGGCCCGAAGCCTGCGACCGTGGCCGCCTTGGTGGCGTCCCGCACGGGGCCGCGCATCTGCGCGATCGCCGCGGCGTCCTCGTCATTGCGCTCGACGTAGGCGAGGAAGCCCGCGTAGCCGCCCGGCTTCAGCCCGGCGTAGAGGCCCTTCAGCAACGAGGCGGCGTCGGTCCCCTGCGGCCGCTCGCCCTTGGTGGCGGCGAAGATGGCGAAGTCGGCGTCCTCGAACACCGGCGTCTCGGCGTCGAGCGAGCCGGTCCTCTCGTAGGCGTCCACCAGCTTGCGGGTGGCGACCTTGGCGTCCTCCACGTCCGGCTGGTCGAAGGGGTCGATGCCGATCACGGCGCCCGCAATGGCGGTGGCCACCTCCCAGCGGAAGAACTCCTGGCCGATCAGCTCGCGCCTGGCGACGTGGATGTAGACGACGGGCTGCCCCGCTTCGACCAGCGCGCTCAGCCGCGCCTCCAGCGCCTCGTCGTGGTCGCCCTCCAGGTGCAGGTGCACGAACAGGCGGTCGTCGCCGTAGACCTCCGGCGCGCCGACCGGCTCCA
>CAZZZR010000248.1:0-3651 GCA_964658605.1 uncultured Caulobacter sp.
CCGCGGCTGCACGCCCGAGCCCGGCGCCTGGACGACCGTCGGCGAGCGCCGCCTTCAGAGCGTCCTGCGACTCGGCTGCGGACGGGGGCTCGGGGAAGGGGAGGGTCACGCTTGGGCGGCTCGCGGGCTATGGCGGCGCTCGTTTGCGTCAGCCCGCGCGGCTTGTCCATTCCCGGCGGATCGTCGCAAATCTGTGGCCCTGAGGGCACGCTCCTTACACGCTTAAGGGTTCCGCCGCCGCGCCTCGGCCCTTAAACTGGCGCGATGGGGCTCCATCTAGCGAGTCTCACCGGGGATACGACGGTATGTTGCGAGTGGTTTTGGCGCAGCCGCGCGGTTTCTGCGCCGGCGTGGTGCGCGCCATCGACATCGTGGAGAGGAGCCTCGTCAAGTTCGGGGCGCCCGTCTACGTGCGTCACGAGATCGTCCACAACAAGCACGTGGTCGACAGCCTGAAGGCCAAGGGCGCCGTGTTCGTCGAGGAGCTGCACCAGGTGCCCAAGGGCGCGGTGACGGTGTTCAGCGCCCACGGCGTCAGCCGGGAGGTGATCGCCGACGCCAAGGCGCGCCACCTTCCGGTTCTGGACGCCACCTGTCCGCTCGTCACCAAGGTGCACAATCAGGGCAAGAAGTACGCGAGCCGCGGCCGCACGGTCGTGCTGATCGGCCACGCCGGCCATCCCGAGGTGGAGGGCACCATGGGCCAGATCGACGGCCCCGTGCACCTCGTCGCCACCGAGGCCGACGTCGCCGCGCTGGATCTGCCGTTGGACACGCCGCTCGCTTACGTCACCCAGACCACGCTGTCGGTCGACGACACCCGCTGCGTGATCGACGCGCTGAAGGCGAAGTTCACCAACATCGTCGGACCCGACGTGAACGACATCTGCTACGCCACCCAGAACCGCCAAACCGCCGTGCGCGACCTTGCCGAGGTGGCCGACGTGATCCTGGTCGTCGGCGCCAAGAACAGCTCCAACTCCAACCGCCTGGTCGAGATCGGCAAGGAGGTCGGCGTGCCGAGCTACCTCGTCGCCGACGGCTCCGAACTGGACCCCGCGTGGATCGCCGGGCACAAGACCGTCGGCCTCACGGCCGGCGCTTCGGCGCCCGAGGAGTTGATCCTGAGCGTGATATCGGCGCTGCGGGCCCTGGACGACGACCTCGAGGTCACCCAACTGAACGGCATCCAAGAAAACCTGCAGTTCCGCCTTCCGGCCGAATTGCGTACGCCCGCCCCCGTCACCACCGACGCCGCGGCGTAAGGAGCTAGAGCTTTGAGCATTTCCTTCACGCAGGTGTCGAAGGTCGGCCCCTACGTCCTGAAGAAGCACCTCACCGGCCAGACGCGCTACCCGCTGGTGCTGATGCTGGAGCCCCTGTTCCGCTGCAACCTGGCCTGCGCCGGCTGCGGCAAGATCGACTACGTCGACGAGATCCTGAACCAGCGCCTGTCTTACGAGCAGTGCATGGAGGCGATCGACGAGTGCGGGGCGCCGGGCGTCGTGATCGCCGGCGGCGAGCCGCTGCTGCACAAGGACCTGCCGCAGATCGTGCAGGGCGCGGTCGACCGCGAGAAGGTGACCATCGTCTGCACCAACGCGCTCCTGCTGGTGAAGCACATCGACAAGTACAAGCCGAGCCGCTTCC
Organism: uncultured Caulobacter sp.; assembly: GCA_964658605.1. Classification (GTDB taxonomy): domain Bacteria; phylum Pseudomonadota; class Alphaproteobacteria; order Caulobacterales; family Caulobacteraceae; genus JASLDZ01. The sequence continues at coordinate 1,651 of CAZZZR010000248.1, forward strand.
TCTCCTGGTCCATCCACCTGGACGGCGACCAGGCCATGCACGACCATGCCGTCTGCCAGGACGGGGTGTTCGACAAGGCGATCGAGGCGATCAAGGTCGCCAAGGCCAAGGGCTTCCGTGTGCAGATCAACTGCACCCTGTTCCAGGGCGCCGAGCCCGACCGCATGGCCGCCTTCATGGACGAGATGAAGGCGCTGGACGTGGGCGTGACGCTCTCGCCCGGCTACGCCTACGAGCGGGCGCCGGACCAGGAGCACTTCCTGAACCGCCGCAAGACCAAGGAGTTTTTCCGCGAGTTCTTCGCGCGCGGGAAGGGCAAGAAGTGGCAGTTCACCCAGTCCGACCTGTTCCTCAACTTCCTGGCCGGCAACGAGACCTTCGCCTGCACGCCCTGGTCGATGCCGTTGCGCACCGTCTTCGGATGGCAGAAGCCCTGCTACCTCCTGGGCGAGGGTTACGTCTCCTCGTTCAAGGAGCTGATGGAAGACACCAAGTGGGACGACTACGGCGTCGGCAACTACGAGAAGTGCGCCGACTGCATGGTCCACTGCGGGTTCGAGGGCACCGCCGTGAAGGCGACGCTGGCCAACCCGCTGCACGCCGCCATGGTCGGGATGTTCGGCATCAAGACCAAGGGCGCGTTCGCCCCTGAGATCAGCCTGGAGAACCAGCGCCCCGCGCAGGACGTCTATTCCAAGCACGTCGAGGAGAAGCTGGAGGAGATCCGCTCCGGCAAGCTCCAGACCATCGACATCACCAAGCGCAAGAAGAAGCCAGCAGTCGTCGCGGCGGAGTAGGAGCCCTCAGGGCTCCGCCAGCAGGCACAGGAAGCCCATGCCGATCTGCAGCGACCCGTCCTCCTGCAGGAAGGGGCGGAGCGCCGCGGTGTGGACGTGGCTGACCGCATCCTCGCCCGCCGCCTCGGCCGCCCGCACCGCCACCCCCGTGGAGTTGAAGCCTCGCAGGGCGGTGGCGAGGTCGGGATAGGTCCCCGTCGACGGGACCGCAAAGGTCTCTCGCGCCGACAGTCCGGCCTGCCGCGCCAGCCGCTCCAGCGCACCCGGCTCCGACAAGGCGAACGGACCGGGCGTTCCGGGCGGGGGAGGGGGAAGCAGCGTGCCCAGGGACAGGATCACCGAGGCCATTTCCACCCGGCTCGGATGGTCCCACACCGCGATGGCGACCACGCCGTCCGGCCGCGTCACCCGCCGGGCCTCCTTCAGCGCGGCCACGGGGTCGGCGGCGAATTGCACGCCGTTGAAGCTGGTGACGACGTCGAAGCTCTCGTCGTCGAACGGCAGCGCCTGCAGGTCCGCCAAGCGGAAGTCGCCGACTGGCGTGCGCTCCTTGGCGATTTCGAGCATGGGCTCGGCAGCGTCGATCCCGGACACCGCCCCGCCCCGCGCAGCCGCCACGGCCGACGCCCGGCCTGCCCCGCAGGCGAGATCCAGGCAGCGCGAGCCGGCTCGGACGCCGACGCGCGCCATCACCGCCTCGAACAGCGGAACTGCGGTCGCCTCCTGAATCTCCGCCCAGTCGCGGGACCGGGCGCCCCACAGCCGCCCGTTCATCGCCGCCGTGCTCGGCCTCGCCCCGTCCGCCATGTCCGCCCCCGCGTTCCGACGCCGCGAGCCTAGGTCCGGCCGCCGCCCGCCGCGAGCCCTGCTGGCGTCGCAGGGGCGGCGGTGCTAGGAGGCCGCCCTCGCGTTGCGCCTCCGCGGCGCCCATCTTTCGCTCGACCCGCGACTCGGACCTCCCATGCTCCTCGGCATCCTCCTGGCCTTCCTCATCCTGATCTGCATTGCGCTCGGCGGCGTCGTACTGCTGCAGCGCTCGGAGGGCGGCGCGCTCGGCATGGGCGGTGGCCCGTCGGGGTTCATGACCGCGCGCGGCGCGGGCGACCTTCTGACGCGCACGACCTGGATTCTGGGCGGCCTCCTCTTCGCGCTGTGCCTGTCGCTGACCATCCTGCAGGGCAGGCTGCACAAGGGCTCTTCGGTG
>CAZZZR010000249.1:0-3651 GCA_964658605.1 uncultured Caulobacter sp.
CGGCGCGGGCCGCGGCGGTGAAAACCCGGCCGCGTCCGGACTCGGCGGGGTCGCCGCCCTGCGAGCGCACGAGCTGCACGGCGGAAGGTGCCGTCACAGCCAGCAGCACCGCCAGGGCGCCTGCGGCGGCCAGCTGCAGGCCCGCGGGCGCAGGCTCGCGCGCGGCGTCGCGCCCTGGGCGCACGCGCGCCCCGGCTCGCGATCTGTCGCGGCTGCCCAACCGTCCCCTCCCGAGTCGTCGCCCGAGTCGTCGAACGTGAATCCTAGCGGGGCGGTGGGTGCGCCGCCACCGTCGGGCTGAGCGGTCAGGCCGCCTGATCGGCCTCGCGGGTCGCCGCCGAGGTCTCGTCGACGTCCGCGGGAGAGGCGCGGCGCTCAGGCCCCGCGTAATCCGCATCCGCCCGTCGCCGGCGGTCGGGTCCCTGGAAGTCGGCGGCGCGGATGAAGAGGCGCGGGTGGTCCACGCAGTCCATGATCTTGCGGTGCAGCTCCGCCGGGCTGAACGGCTTGACCAGGAAGTCGTGCGCCCCCGCCTCCCGCGCCGCCTCCACCCGGTACAGCTCGGAGTAGGCGGAGACCATCAGGATCGGCAGGTAGGGGTTGGGGCTGTCCGCGGCTGTGCGCATCAGCCGCACGAAGGCCAGCCCGTCCATGATCCCGAGGTTCACGTCCACCAGCGCCAGGTCCACCGTCGCGCCACGGCAGATGGCGAAAGCGGTCGGCACGTCCGGCGCCTCGTGCACCACGCCCGCGCCGAAGCCCTTCAGCACGGTCTTGACGATCCGCGCCATGTGCTCGTTGTCGTCGACCACGAGGAAGGCCAGGTTGGCGAGCGGCGGCGTCACGGGGTCTCCTGCGGGGGGCGCACGCCACCCTGCCGCGCCGGGGTTTCCACCGCGTTGCCGGCGGCGCTCAGGCCAGCGCTTTCGACGCCAGCTCCAGCACGTTGGGCGAGACGCCGGGATGTTCCGCGATCCGCGAGAGCTCGGCCTTCATGCTCTCTCCGACCGCGGGAACGTAGCGCCGCCCGCCCCCCAGCGCGTCCACCATGCGTGCGGCGGTCATGGGGTTGATCGCGTCGGTGGCGAGGATCTGGTCGGCGAGGAACCGATGCCCCGACCCGTCCACGGCGTGGAACCGTGCCGGGTTGCCGACCGCGAAGCCCGAGACGAGCGCCCGCAGCCGGTTGGGATTGGCGGGGTCGAAAGCGGGGTGGGCCGTCAGCCCCAGCACGCGGCCGAGCGCGCCTTCGGACGGGTCGCGCGCCTGCACGGCGAACCACTTGTCGACCACCAGCGGCTCGCCCTTCCACCTGTCGTAGAAGGCGGCGAGCGCCGTCTCGCGCAGGTCGCCCTCGGTCGCCATCAGGGCGAAGAGGCCGCCCATGGCGCCGGTCATGTCGGCGGCGGCCTCGAAATGCCCGCGCGCGCGCTCGGCGGCGTCGGCCGTGCCGTCGGCGACAATCAGGTCGATCAGGGCGTTGCGCAGCGCGCGGCGACCCGCCTGCTCGGCGTCAGGGCTGAACTCGCCGTCCGACTGCAGCGTGGTGTGAAGCTCACGGAGCTCGGCTGAGAGGTGCACGGCCAGCCGCGTGCGCAGCGCCTCGCGGGCGGCGTGGATCGCGGCGGGGTCGGCGGGCGGGCGGGCCAGCGCCAGGTCGCCCTCCAGCGGCAGCGCCAGGAGCAGCGCCTTGAAGGCGTGGTCGCTGGACGGATCGCGCAGCGCCTCGCCGACGGCCTGGGCGTAGCGCTCCTCGTTCAGCTCGTCCGGCCGCTCGTAGGCGCGGCGCAGGATCAGGTCGCGCGCCAGGTTCTGGCCGGCCTCCCAGCGGTTGAAGAGGTCGGGGTCGCGCGCGAGCCGGACGTAGGCGTCGCGCTCCGGCTCGTCTGTCGTCAGCGTCACGGGGGCCGAGAAGCCGCGCAGGGCCGAGAGCACCGGCAGCCGCCCCACGCCCTTGAGCTCCACGCGGGCGGAGGGCTGGTCGAGCACGTAGGTGATCTCGTCCGTGCGCTCGCCGGTGGCGGGGTCGACGAACGCCTGCACGTCGCCGTCCTCGTCCAGGAGGCCCAGCCGGATCGGCAGCACCACGGCGCCCTTGTCCGCCTGGCCCGGCGTGGCCGGGGTGGACTGCGCCATGTCCAGCGTCAGCACCTTGGCGTCGGTGTCGTAGAGGGCGCCTATCGTCAGCTGCGGCGTGCCGGCCTGATCGTACCAGCGGGTGAAGGCGGAGAGGTCGCGGCCGCTGCTCCGCGCGAAGCAGGACCAGAAATCCTCCATCGTCGCCGCCGTCCCGTCGAACCGCTCGAAATAGAGGTCCATGCCGGCGCGGAAGGCCGCGTCGCCGATCAGCGTCTTGAGCACGCCGATCAGCTCGGCGCCCTTCTCGTAGACGGTGGCCGTGTAGAAGTTGTCGATCTTGACGTAGCTCGCCGGCCGCACCGGGTGGGCCAGCGGGCCCGCGTCCTCGGCGAACTGGCGGGCGCGGAGCTGCCGCACCTCCTTGATCCGCTGCACCGCATGCCCGCGCATGTCGGCGCTGAAGCCCTGGTCGCGGAAGACGGTCAGCCCCTCCTTCAGGCACAGCTGGAACCAGTCGCGGCAGGTGATGCGGTTTCCGGTCCAGTTGTGGAAGTATTCATGCGCGACCACGCCCTCGATCCGCTCGTAGTCGAGGTCGGTCGCGGTCTCAGGGTCCGCCAGGATCAGGTAACTGTTGAAGACGTTGAGCCCCTTGTTCTCCATGGCCCCCATGTTGAAGTCGCGCACGGCGACGATCATGAAGAGGTCGAGGTCGTATTCGCGGCCGTAGGCCTCCTCGTCCCATTTCATGGAGCGCTTCAGCGCGTCCATGGCGTAGGTCGCGCGCGCCGACGAGCCGGGGTCGACGTAGATGCGCAAGGCCACCTTTCGCCCGCTCATCGTGGTGAAGGCGTCCTCGAGCACGTCCAGCTCGCCCGCCACCAGCGCGAACAGGTAGCTGGGCTTGGGGAAGGGGTCCTCCCACACCGCGTAGCGGCGGCCGCCGCCCAGCTCGCCCTGTTCGACCAGGTTGCCGTTCGACAGGAGGTGCGGGATCGCGGCGTCGGCTTCGATGCGTACGGTGAAGCGGGCCAACACGTCCGGCCGGTCGGGCCACCAGGTGATCTTACGGAAGCCCTCGGCCTCGCACTGGGTGCAGTAGCGGCCGGAGCTCATGTAGAGCCCCTCCAGCGCCTTGTTGTCGGCCGGGTCGATCTCGACCTCGGTCTCCAGCACGAAGGCGTCGGGCACGTCGGCGAGGGTCAGGGTCTGCGGTCCGACCACGGCGGCGTTCTCGCCCAGCGGCTCGCCGTTCAGCGCCACCGAGACCGGCTTCAACCGCACCCCGTCGAGCACCAGCGGCAGACCGGGCTCGCGCTCCGGATTGCGCGTGAGCTCCAGGCGCGCCTTCACGCGCGTGGCGCTGGGGGCGAGCACGAACGTCAGGTGCGCGGCCTCCACGAGGAAGGCGGGCGGCCGGTACTCCGCGAGGTTGACGGCGGCCTGGGGGGTGACGGGCTGTTCGGTGCGCATGGGGGGGATGTAGCGGCCGCCTCCCGCCGCTGCCACCTCCGTGCCGGTCAGGGCGGGGCGGTCCGCTGCAGGATCGCCTCGCCGTCGGCCGCCGCGCCC
>CAZZZR010000250.1:0-3642 GCA_964658605.1 uncultured Caulobacter sp.
CAGCGGCGCCGAAACCGTTGAGAGTCTGCCCAAGCGGCGGCGATCATCGCGCGGATCAGCGTCAGGGCGAAGTCGTTGGAGAGCTGCGGCGAGTCCAGACTGAAGGCCGAATCCGGTGGCGGCAGCGCGATCGGGGGCGGCGTCGAGCCGCCGACCTGCCGCGCGAAGGCGGGCGTCGTGAGCGCGGTGGTGGCGGTCAGCGCGGCCAAGCTCGAAACGAACGTGCGCGCGCGCACCGAAGCCATCGCCATCATACTCTTCCGCAGGGGCTGGACCGGCTCACGAGAACAGGCCGCCGATCATCTTGAACAGGGCGAGCTGGCGCAGGTCGTTGAACGTGACGAACACCATCAGACCCAGCAGCAGCGCGAGCCCCACGCGGTAACTCGCCGCCTGGATGCGCGCGTCGAGCGGCCGGCGGGTCGCCGCCTCGACCGCGTAGAACACGAGGTGCCCGCCGTCCAGCACCGGCACCGGCATGAGGTTCATGAAGCCGAGCCCCACCGACAGCACCGCGGCGAGGCTGAGGAGGTTCACGGTCACGGCCAGCACCTTGAAGGCGAAGGGCGCCGTGCCCTCGGTCGAGGCCTTGGCCAGCGCGTCCGACATCTGCGCCATCCGCACGGGGCCGGAGAGCTGGTCGCCCGACTCGCGGCCCTGGAAGATGCGGCCGATGTAGGTGACGGTCGTCTCGACGATCTGGCTGGTCTTCTTCACCCCGCCCACGGCCGCCTGCAGCGGAGAGTAGTGACGGCGGTAGAGGTCCTTGGGGTCGCCGGTGGAGCCGATGCCGATGCGGCCGACCTGCACGACGCGGCCGGTGAGCGGCTCCTTCCACGGTCCCCGCTCGGGAGTCAGGGTCACGTCGCGGGGCTGCCCTGCGCGGTTGAGCGTCAGCGTCAGCGGGGCGCCCGCGCTCATCTGCACGGTCTGGGCGAGGTCGCTGAAGTCGTCCACGGCGCGGCCGTTCACGGCGGTCACGAGGTCGCCCGGCTGGATTCCCGCCCGCGCCGCCACGCCGCCCGGCTGGACCACGCCGATCTTGGGCGTCACCACGTCCGCGCCGAACGCCATCAGGATGCCGGCGAACAGCACGATGGCCAGCACGAAGTTCGCCGCCGGCCCCCCGAACACCACCAGCGCCCGCTGCCAGATCGGGCGGAAGTGGAAGTAGCGCTTCACGCTCGCCTCGCCTTCCATGCTGACGATCTGACTGCGCAGGTCGGCGAGGTCGTCCCCGTCCGGCACGCTGGAGCTGGCGTCGCCGTCGCCGCGGAAGCGCACGTAGCCGCCGAGCGGGATCCAGCCGATCCGCCACTCCACGCCTGAACGGTCCTTCCAGCTGGCGATCGCCTTGCCGAAACCGATGGAGAAGCGGTCGACCGCGATGCCGAGCGCGCGGGCGGTCAGGAAGTGGCCGAGCTCGTGGATCGTCACCACCAGCGTCAGCACCAGCAGGAACGGCACGACGGCCGAGACGATCGACGGCAGGATGGTCATGCGGACCCCGGCTCTAGCGCCGCGCCGCCCGGCGGGCGACGGCCTGATCGGCCTCGGCGCGCGCGCTGCGGTCGACCATCATGGCCGCCTGCACCGCGTCCTCGTGACCGCCTTCAAGTTCCGCGCCGCCGTTCATGCGCTCCAGCGTCTCCGACACGATTGAGGCGATGTCGAGGAAGCCGATGGAACCTGCAAGAAACGCGGCCACCCCGCGCTCATTCGCCGCGTTCAGCGCCGCGGGGGCCCAGGCCCCCTCGCGCAGCGCCGTGCGCGCCAGCTTCAGCGCCGGGAAGCGGTCGAGGTCGGGCTCCTCGAACGAAAGGGTGGCGATCCTGGGCAGGTCGAGCCGCTCGGCCTCCCACGCCACCCGCTCGGGCCAGGCGAAGGCCACCGAGATCGGGCTCTTCATGTCGGGCGGCCCGAGCTGGGCCAGGGTGGAGCCGTCGGCGTACTCCAGGAGGCTGTGCACCACCGACTGCGGGTGCACCACCACGTCCACCTGTGGCTCGGGCAGGTCGAACAGGTAGCTGGCCTCGATCATCTCCAGCCCCTTGTTCATCATCGAGGCCGAGTCGACGCTGATCTTGGCGCCCATGCTCCAGTTCGGATGCGCCACCGCCTGGGCGGGCGTGGCGGCGGCCATGGCGGCCTTGGTCCAGGTGCGGAACGGGCCGCCGGAAGCGGTCAGGATCAGCCGCGCGATGCGGGCGCGCGCCTCGGGCGCGAGCACCTGGAAGATGGCGGAGTGCTCGGAGTCGACGGGGATCACCTCGCCTCCCGCGGCCCGCGCGATGGCCAGGAGCGCAGGGCCAGCGCAGACGATGCTCTCCTTGTTGGCGAGCGCCACGGTCGCGCCCGTGCGGGCGGCGGCCAGGGTAGGGGCGAGTCCGGCGACGCCCACGATCGCGGCCATGACCCAGTCCGCGCCGACGCCCGCGGCCGCCTCCACCACCGCCGCGTCGCCCCCCGCGACGGCCAGCCCTTCGCCGGAGAGGCGCTCGCGCAGTTCGGGCAGGCAGGCCTCGTCGGCGACGACCGTCAGCTCCGGGCGCCAGCGGCGCGCCTGCTCGGCCAGCTTCTCCACGTTGCGGCCGGCGGCGAGCGCGGCGACGCGCACCTGCGCCTCGCCCGACCGCTCCAGCTGGTCGAGCAGGTCGAGCGTGGAGACGCCGATGGAGCCGGTGGAGCCCAGCACGCTGACGCGACGCGACCGCATCAGCCGATCCCCAACGCCCGGGCGAGGAAGCGCATCGTGGCCATCGCCAGCACCGCGAACATCAATCCGTCCACCCGGTCCAACAGACCTCCGTGCCCCGGGATCAGGTCCCCCGAGTCCTTCACGCCGAAGCGGCGCTTGAGCATCGACTCCAGGAGGTCGCCGCCCATGGTGGCGAGACCGCCCAGGAGTCCTGCGGCCGCCAGGAAGGCTGGAGGCTTAGCCTCGCCCTTCGATTCAGGCCAGAGCAGCACCCCCGCCACGGCCGCCACGACGGTCGCCGCGATCAGACCTGTGACAAATCCGGACCACGTCTTGTTGGGCGAGAACCGGGGCCACAGCTTGGGTCCCTTGAGTACGCTGCCGCCGATGAAGGCGAAGCTGTCGGCCGCCCAGGTCGCCGCGAGCAGCAGCAGCGTCCAGCGCACGCCGTCCCAGCGCGGGTCGGCCGGATGGCCCGACCGCAGCCAGAACAGCGCCAGCGCCGGGGCGCCCAGGTAGATCACGCCCAGCCCCACGTCGGTCGGTCGCCGCCGGTTGAGACCCAGCGCCCAAGCCAGCCCCGTGGCCAGCGCCGCCGCGGCCAGAAGGATCAGCCAGCCCGTCTTGATCCATCCGGAGTAGGCCGTGAACACCGCCGCCAGGATCGCCACGACAACGACCACGGCCGCGAGCGACCGTCCGCCCGGCGCGCTCATGTCGCCCCACTCCAGCGCCAGCACCGCCAACGCCACGGTCAGGAAGACGAGGAAGAAGGCGCCGCCGAACCAGACGGCGCCCAGGGCGACGGGAATCAGCACCGCGGCGGACGCCAGGCGGATGAGGAGGTTGCGCCAGTCGAAGCGACGAGGAGGCGCGCTCAATCGATCTCCCCCATCGCAGATGGGGGAGTACCCCGGAGGGGGGAGGGGGCCGCTCGCGCAGCG
>CAZZZR010000251.1:0-3625 GCA_964658605.1 uncultured Caulobacter sp.
CCTGTTCCTGCAAGGCGCGGGCGCCGGGGCGGGGCCCACCGCCGCGGCCGTCGCCGCCGACATCGCCGACGTGATCGCGGGTGTGCGCCGTCCCGTGTTCCAGCGTCCGGCCGCCGACCTGAAGCCGCTCGGCCTCGCGCCGGCCGGCGTGCGGCGCGACGCCGCCTACCTGCGCCTGATGGTGCGGGACGCGCCGGGGGTGCTGGCCGCCATCACCGAGGCCCTGGCCGAGGCGGGGGTCTCGATCGACTCGCTGCTCCAGCGCCCGGTGCAGCCGCAGGGACTCGTGCCGATCGTCCTGACCACCCAGCCGGCGCACGAAGCGGCGCTGGACCGCGCCGTGGCCCAGATCGCCGGGCTGGACGCCGTGGCCGAGCCTCCGCGTCGCCTGCGCGTCGCGCGCATCTGACACGCTTCGAGGCGACCGGAACACCGGCGCCGTCTGTGGGAGACACGTCCGGACATGACCACCGCACCCCTCGACGCCGCCCTCGCGCTCGACGCCGCCCGTGTCTGCGAGGCCGCGGCGATCGCCTGCGCGGCCTGGGTCGGGCGCGGCGACGAGATGGCCGCCGACCAGGCGGCGGTCGCGGCCATGCGCACGGCGCTCGACGCGATCGCCATGGACGGCCGCATCGTGATCGGCGAGGGCGAGCGCGACGAGGCGCCGAGCCTCTACGTCGGAGAGGCGGTCGGCCGGGGCGGCGCGGCCGTCGACGTCGCGGTCGATCCGCTGGAGGGCGTCACGCTGGCGGCCAAGGCCATGCCGAACGCCCTGACGGTGGTCGCCTTCGCGCCCCGCGGCGGCCTCCTGCACACGCCCGGCGGCTACATGGACAAGATCGCGGTGGGCCCGGGGTATCCGCCCGGCGTGGTCGACCTCGACGCCTCGCCGGCCGACAACGTCCGGGCGCTGGCGGCGGCCAAGGGCGTGGACCCCTCGGCGATCACCGTGTGCGTGCTCGACCGCCCCCGCCACGCGGAGATCATAGCGGCCGTGCGCGAGGCAGGCGCGCGCGTGCACCTGATCGCCGACGGCGACATCGCGGGCGTGATCTACACTACCGACCCGCTCACGGGGATCGACCTCTACCTGGGGTCCGGGGGCGCGCCAGAGGGCGTGCTGGCTTGCGCGGCGCTGAAGTGCGTCGGCGGCCAGTTCCAGGGCCGGCTCCTGTTCCGTGGCGAGGACGAGAAGGCGCGCGCCCGGCGGTTCGGCCTGACCGAAGCCGACTTCGGCCGCAAATACGTCCTGGATGAGCTGGTGGGCGGACCGGCCGTCTTCGCCGCCACGGGCGTCACCTCGGGGGCGCTGCTGCGCGGCGTCGCCCTTAGGGAGGGTCGCCTCTCGACCCACACGCTGGTGATGGACAGCGCGAGCGGCGAGTCGCGGGAGATCCGCACGACCTGCCGGGCCTAGAGCCGGAGCTCTATTCCGGGAAGCCGGAGAAGGGCGCGACCTCGCACCCGCCGCCGCCGATCGCCTCCAGGTCGCCGCCGGAGCGGTAGGCGAACTGGCGGGTCTCCGGCATCAGCGTGTAGGCGGCGTCCTCGACCTGCACCTGCACCTCGTCGCCCGCGATGGCGGAGATGGGCATCAGGGTCTTGCAGGCGTCGACGCAGAAGCGGTCGTGGAGCACGTCCACCCGGAACCGCGCGGTCAGCGCGCCGCCGGGCGCGACGCCCGGTTCGGTGGCGACGCCGGCGCTGAAGCCGTGGCAGATGAGGTCGAACTGCGCCGGCGTCTGAGCTGCGGCGGTCTGGGCCACGGCGGCGAAGGCGAGGGCGAACGCGGGTACGAGGACGGGACGCATGGGGTGATCCTCCTCTGGGGTCGAGGAGATACTGACCGGCTTAGCTTCGGATAGGCTTTCCAATGATGGTTCATCGCAGGTGAAGCGCGGCGCGGTTCCCCCCGCCGGGCCGCGCGCCTAGATAGACGGGATGAACGCGCCCTCGCCCCCGCCCGTCGCCGCCGACGCCTCGCAGGACGACGGCTGGACCGTCGCCGGCCGCCGCTTCTCCTCCCGCCTGATCGTGGGCACGGGCAAGTACAGGGACTACGCCCAGAACGCCGCCGCCGCGACCGCCGCGGGCGCAGAGATCGTCACCGTGGCGGTGCGTCGGGTGAACCTGACCGACCGCAACCAGCCGATGCTGGTCGACTTCGTGCGCCCCGACGTTTTCACCTACCTGCCGAACACCGCGGGCTGCTTCACGGGCGAGGACGCGGTTCGCACCCTGCGCCTGGCGCGGGAAGCCGGGGGCTGGGACCTCGTGAAGCTGGAGGTGTTGAGCGACCCCAGGCACCTCTACCCCGACATGGAGGAGACGCTGCGGGCGCTGAAGCTGCTCGTCGCCGACGGCTTCCAGGTGATGGTCTACTGCTCCGACGACCCGGTCTATGCGCGAAAGCTGGAGGAGGCGGGCGCCGCCGCCATCATGCCCCTGGGCGCCCCGATCGGCTCCGGGCTCGGCATCCAGAACCGCGTCAACATCCGCCTGATCGTGGAGCATGCCAAGGTGCCCGTGGTGGTTGACGCGGGCGTCGGCACCGCCTCGGACGCCACCATCGCCATGGAGCTAGGCGTCGACGGCGTGCTGATGAATACCGCCATCGCCGAGGCCAAGGACCCGGTGCGCATGGCCCGCGCCATGAAGCACGCGGTGCTCGCCGGCCGCGACGCCTACCTCGCCGGCCGCATGCCGATGAAACGCTACGCCGACCCCTCGAGCCCGCTGGCGGGGCTGATCTGAGGCGGGACGCCTGATACGGCATCGGCGCTCGCGCGCTGGGCCCCTAGACGTGGTTGTCTTGCATGACCACGCGCGTTGAGTAATGCCAATAAGTCTAATAGCACCTAAGTCTTAGGAGATGGTCTTACAAAATCGGATACGTCAAGAGTGTTGGGCAAAGTAGCGTTCTGTACGTGATGTATAGGCTCGCCATTGAGATAGCCGGACACGTTAGTCAGCCATGGAAGGCAGCCGACTATTCCCTTAGTTGCAGGATCGTCAGTAATTTCAATAGCTGTACGTATTCCGATGGTGCGGGAGTCTAAGAAGATCTTCGGTTCCAGGGGGGCAATTTGCTCCACCGTTAATGGGTCGTGCGGGTCGCGGAAGGTGACGAGCGTGGGTAGGTCACGTACCCCGATTTTCCGCGAGCCACGCTGACGTATAAGCGCCTCCAAGAAGGGTGACGTGCCCGCGCGATCATCGCCGGGGCCTGCCTTTATGTCCGTCAGGCCGTAAGCCCGAGCAAGCACAGCTTCGGGCGACAACTCACCCCAACCGTTGTTGCGCCTCTCCATTTTGCCTGCGTCGCTCGGATCGGGAATGCGCTTGGTCAGGAGCGCCACTAGGAGCCGGCCGCCGCCAAGGTCGACGACGTTGGCCTCGCCCTTCACCACCGCGCCTGCCATATCGCCAGGCCAGCGCCACTCGGACGGACCCGCCGGCAGCCGCCACTCCACCTGTACCACGTTGACGCCGGTGTGCACCGCGCCGTCCACCAGCGCCTGCAGCGTGAGCTTGTAGCGGTAACGGTAGCGCGGCCCCTGCAGCACGCATCCGCCCAGCCCCGTCGCCAAAGCGGCCGCCGCGCCCAGGACCGTGCGTCGTT
>CAZZZR010000252.1:0-3617 GCA_964658605.1 uncultured Caulobacter sp.
CCCGCCGCCCGCATCACCGCCGCTCCCAGCGCGATCTTCAACAAGAGCGCAAGGTCAGGCCACCGCCCCGCCGACGCCGCCGCCAGCGCCGCCCCCTGCCACCCCGGCAGCATCAGGAGCCAGATCCCCGCCGGCCGGTCGAACCGTCCCAGCTTCAGCCACTTGCGCAGCGGGCGCGGCGCGGCGCGGTCGACCCAGTTGTCGGGGGCGGCGTCGGGAAGGACCTCGGCGGACATCGCCCGCTCCCTAGCACGGGTTGGCGACCCGCGCCGCCGGGGCCACCTTGGCGCGATGCCGCTCCCGATCGTCCACCACCCCGCCTATCGCGCCGACATGCCCGACGGCCACCGCTTCCCCATGGGCAAGTTCGCGCGGCTGGCGCAGGTGCTGGCGGAGGAGGGGCTGGTTCCCGAAGGCTTCCACACGCCCGAGCCCGCGTCGGCCGCCCTGCTGACGGCGGTGCACGACCCGGCCTACATCCGCATGATCCTGGACGCGGATGCGCCGCGCGAGGTGGAGCGGCGGCTGGGGCTTCCGGTCACGCCCTCGGTCGCGGCGCGGGCGTGCGCAGCGGTGGGCGGCACGCTGCTCGCGGCGCGGCTGGCGCTGACGCACGGGATCGCCTGCAACACCGCGGGCGGCAGCCACCACGCCGCGGCCGGCTACGGCTCCGGCTTCTGCACCTTCAACGACGTGGCGGTCGCCGCTCGCGCGCTGCTGGACGAGGGGGCGGTCCGGCGGGTGCTGGTGGTGGACCTGGACGTGCACCAGGGCGACGGCACGGCCTTCATCTTCGAGCGCGAGCCGCGGGTGTTCACCTTCTCCATGCACGGGGCGAAGAACTTTCCCGCCCGCCGCGCGGCCAGCGACCTGGACGTCGACCTGCCGGACGGGACGGGCGACGACGCCTATCTGGCCGAGCTGCATGGGCGCCTGCCGCAGGTGCTGAAGCGGTCGGCCCCCGACCTCGTCTTCTACAACGCCGGGGTCGATCCCCATGCGGACGACAAGCTGGGGCGGCTGGCGCTGTCCGACGCGGGCCTTGCGGCGCGCGACGCCTATGTCCTCGCCACATGCCGGAGAGCGGGCGTTCCAGTCGCCGGGGTGATCGGCGGCGGCTACGGGCCGGACGTGGGCGTCTTGGCCCGCCGCCACGCCACGCTGCACCGGGAGGCGGCGCGCGCCTTCTCAGCCGAGCGCTAGGCGTTGCAGGCGCTAGGCCCCGCCCGCGCTCTTCACCGCGGCGAACAGGCTCTTGAGCTTGCCCGCGTCGAGCCGGCCCGCGCTGCGGACGCCGGTGCAGATGTCGAGGCCGAACGGCTTGACGGTCTCGATCGCCTCCGCCGCGTTCCAGGGCGTGATCCCGCCGGCGAGCCAGACGGGCACGCCCACCTCGCGCACGATGCGGCGGCTGACGTCCCAGTCGTGGCGGCGCCCCGTCCCGCCCAGCTCCGGCGGCTCCGACTCCGGGCGTCCCGAATCGAGCAGCAGCGCGTCGGCCGAGCGGGCGTAGGCGTGGGCCAGGGTCGTGGCCTCCTCGCCTTCCACATGCACGACCTGCACGATCTTCAGCCCGGGCGCGGCGCGGCGGACCAGGGCGTGGACGGCCGGCTGCACGGGGCTGACGATCTGCACCACGGGGACGCCGATGAACCGCGCGTGGGCGGCGATCTCGTCGCCCTCGGTGCGGCGGGTGAGCAGGAAGGCCGTGACGCCGGGCGGCGTCGCCCGCTCCGCCGTGCGCGCCGTCGCGTCGTCGATCACGCCCGGGCCGGAGGGCATGTCGCCCACAAGTCCCACCGCATCCGCTCCGGCCACCGCGGCCGTGCGCGCCTCGCCGGGCGAGGTGATGCAGCAGATCTTCACGCGGGTGCGCATGTCGGCAACCTCCGGCTCGGTCGCCGGTTGGGCTATCCGATGAACCCGATCCTGATCAACGCCGTCGGCTGCGCTGCGGCCCTCTGCTCGATGACGAGCTTCGTGCCTCAGGTGCTCAAGATCTGGAAGGAGCGGGACGCCAGCTCGGTGTCGCTGCGCATGTATGTCGTCACCGTCATCGGCTTCAGCCTGTGGATGGCCTACGGAGTGATGCTGGCAAGTTGGCCGCTCGTCGCCTCCAACGTCATCGGCCTCCTGCTGTCGGGGGCGGTGCTGGTGATGAAGCTGAGGTTCGGGACCGACGCTGCGCAAGCCGCAGCGACCTCATAGACCGCGAAACGGCCCCGGGTTGGCGCCCGGGGCCGTCCGCTGCGCCTGTGGAGGCGAGGCGCCGTCAGTGCTCGTGCAGCGCTTCGCCGTGGAGCGCCATGTCCAGGCCCTCCAGCTCCTCTTCTTCGGTGACGCGCAGGCCGGTGGTGAATTTGCACACCATCAGGATCACGAAGGTCATCACGCCTGACCACACGATGGTGGCGAGGCACCCTTCGGCCTGGATGATCACCTGGCCCACGCCCGCCTTGCTCAGCGTGTTGATGGAGGCGTCGGCGAACACGCCGGTCAGCAGGGCCCCGATCAGCCCGCCCACCCCGTGCACGCCGAAGGCGTCCAGGCTGTCGTCGTACTTGAAGGCCCGCTTCAGCCACACGGAGGAGAGGTAGCAGCCGACGCCCGCGGCGATGCCGATGAACAGGCCGCCCGTGGGGTTGACGAAGCCCGAGGCCGGGGTGATCGCCACCAGCCCCGCCACGGCGCCCGAGGCCATGCCCAGCATCGTCGGCTTCTTGGAGACGGCCCACTCCACCGCCATCCAGGAGAGGGCCGCGGCGCCGGTGGCGATCTGCGTCGCCGCCATGGCCGCGCCGGCCTGCGCGCCGGAGGTGAGCGCGGACCCGGCGTTGAAGCCGAACCAGCCGACCCACAGGAGCGAGGCGCCGATCATGGTGTAGACGAGGTTGTTGGGCGCCATGTTGTCGACGCCGTAGCCCTTGCGGGCGCCGAGGACGAGCGCGCAGACCAGCCCCGCCACCCCGGCGTTGATGTGCACCACGGTGCCGCCGGCGAAGTCGAGCACGCCCATGCCGCCGAGGAAGCCGCCGCCCCAGACCCAGTGCGCGATGGGGCCGTAGACGAACACCGACCACAGCACGTTGAACAGCACCAAGGCCGAGAACTTGAAACGCTCCGCGAAGGCGCCGCAGATCAGGCCCGGCGTGATGATGGCGAACGTCATCTGGAACATCATGAAGACGTATTCGGGGATCGTGTTCGCCGCGCCCGCGATCGTGTAGGGCTTGTTGGTCACGACCGGGCTTATGCCTTTCAGCAGGACCTGCCCGAACCCGCCGAAGAACTTGTTCATCCCGGCGTCGGAGTTGGTGCCGAAGGCGATGGAGTACTCCAGCACGTACCACACCACCGTCACGATGGCGGTGATGGCGAACGACTGCGCCACCGTGGCGATGACGTTCTTCTTTCGCACCATGCCGCCGTAGAACAGCGCCAGCCCCGGGATGGTCATCAGCAGCACCAGCGCGGTGGAGGTGAGCATCCAGGCGGTGTCGCCGCTGTTGGGCGCCCAGTCGGCGGCCTTGGCGATGCGGTCCATCGACGCCTTGATCTTGACGTCGTCGGCGCTGAGCCCCGGCGAGGCGGGCGCGGCCGCAGGCGTCGCCGGCGCG
>CAZZZR010000253.1:0-3607 GCA_964658605.1 uncultured Caulobacter sp.
GAGACCGCCCCCGCCGGATCGAACACGCCGCGCTGGTCGGCGGACGGCCGGAGCCTCTACTTCCTGTCCGGCGACCAGGTCTGGCGCGCGCCCGTGGCGGGCGGGGCGGCGGTACAGGTGACCAACCTGCCGCTGGACGTGCAGGCCTTCCGCCTCTCCCCGGACGGCAAGCGGATCGTCGTGGCCCTGGCCGTCTTCCCCGGCGCCGAGGATCCGGCCGCCACCAAGGCGCGGCTCGACGCGCGCGCCGCCGACAAGGCCAGCGGCCACGTCTACGACCGCCTGTTCGTGCGCCACTGGGACACCTGGGCGGACGGCACGAAGAACCACCTGTTCAGCCTCGCCCTCGATGCGAACGGCGTGGCGGCGGGCCCTCCCATCCCGCTCACGCCCGGCTTCGACGGCGACGTCCCCTCCAAGCCGTTCGGCGGCGACGACGACGTCTCCATCTCGCCGGACGGCAGGACGGTGTTCTTCTCCGCGCGGCTGGCCGGCAAGAGCGAGCCTTGGAGCACCAACTTCGACGTCTACGCCGCCCCCATCGACGGCTCGGCGCAGCCCCGCGACCTGACGGCGGCCAACAAGGCGTGGGACGCGCAGCCGGTCGCCTCGTCGGACGGCCGCTTCCTCGCCTACCGCGCCATGAAGCGCCCGGGCTTCGAGGCCGACCGCTTCGGCGTCAGGGTCATGGACCTGAAGACCGGCGAGACCCGCGAGGTCGATCCCGGCTTCGACCGCTCGGCCGAGGCGCTGCAGTGGTCGGTGGACGGCCGGACGCTCTACGCCACCGTCGGCGACCTGCAGGCGGGCAAGCTGTTCGCCATCGACGTGGCCACCGGCAAGGCGACCGCGATCGTCGACCGCGGCCACGTCAACGCCTACGAGCTCGGTCCCAAGGGCGCGATCTACTACCTGGCCGATTCGATGGCCGGCCCCGCCCAGCTCTACCGCACCACGACGAACGGCTCGGCGCCCGTGCAGCTCAGCCGCTTTGACGCCGACAAGCTCTCAGGCGTCGAAATGGCGCCCTACGAGAGCTTCGCCTTCCCCGGATGGAACGGCGAGACCGTGCACGGCTGGGTGGTCAAGCCGCACGGCTATGTCGAGGGCCATAAGTACCCGGTCGCCTTCCTGATCCATGGCGGCCCGCAGGGCTCGTGGACCGACAGCTGGAGCTACCGCTGGAACCCGCAGACCTGGGCGGGCAAGGGCTACGCGGTGGTGATGATCGATTTCCACGGCTCCACCGGCTACGGCCAGGCCTTCACCGACGCGATCTCCAACCACTGGGGCGACCGGCCGCTGGAGGACCTGCAGAAGGGCTGGGCGGCGGCGCAGGCCAAGTACCCGTGGCTGGACGGCGCGAACGCCTGCGCGCTCGGCGCCTCCTACGGCGGCTTCATGGTCAACTGGATCGCCGGGAACTGGAGCGCGCCGTGGAAGTGCCTGGTCACCCACGACGGCGTCTTCGACGCGCGCATGATGTCCTACGCCACCGAGGAGCTGTGGTTCGACGAGTGGGAGCACGGCGGAAAGACCTACGCGGAGGATCCCGCCGCCTATGAGCGCTTCAACCCGGTCGCCCACGTCGCCGCCTGGACCAAGCCGCAGCTGATCATCCACTCCGACAAGGACTATCGCATCCCCGTCGAGCAGGGGATCGGCGCCTTCACGGCCCTGCAGCGCCGGGGCGTGGAAAGCGAATTCCTCCGCTTTCCCGACGAGAACCACTGGGTGCTGAAGCCCGCCAATTCGCTGCTGTGGCACAGGACAGTGGAGGCCTGGCTCGACGCGCACCTGAAGCCGCAGGGGTGAGGGAGGCGCCGCCTTCCGACGAACCTTGGGGCGGCCCGCCGAGACTCGCGGGCCGCGCACGCAGGCGGGCGGTCAATCCTTGAAGCGCTCTCTCGCGTCGCCCAGGGCTGAGGCGAGGTCGCCCAGCCAGGGTTCGTAGCGCCTCCACTGGTCGAGGCTTTCGCGGAAGATCGGCCGGCGGACCTGCTCGGAACTGGGGGTGCGGACGCTGCGGCGGGTGTTGTAGAACTCCACGCAGGCGGTCTCGAACGGCAGCCCGCAATGGTCGAGGATGCGCCGCACCTGGCCTTCCAGGTCGTCGATGACGTCCTCGTGCTGGACGCGCAGCACCCGGCCGGGCAGCGCCTCGTCCCAGTGCCGCATCAGCTCGAGGTAGGTGCGGTAGTAGCGGGCGATGTCCTCGACGCTGTAGGTGAACTCCTGGCCCTGGGCGAACAGCTGCTTCAGGTTGCTGAAGCAGCAGGCCATCGGCTCGCGCCGCGCGTCGATGATGCGCGCGTTGGGCAGCATCAGGTGGATCAGCCCGATGTGGCGGAAGTTGTTGGGCATCTTGTCGATGAAGAAGGGCGCACCCGACCGATGCGGGGCGGTGTCGCGCAGGTAGCGCTCGCCCAGGCGCGCCACGTCGTCCTTCGTCAGGCTGGCCAGCGAGCCCGGATAGCGCGGGTCGTCCAGGTCCGGATCGCGACCCTGCAGCTCAAGCACGGCCGCCTGCACGTCCGGCAGCTCCTGGGTGCCCTCGACCTGGGAGTGGGAGGCCAGGATCTGCTCCAGCAGCGTCGAGCCGGACCGGGGCAGGCCCAGGATGAAGATCGGGTCGGGCCGCGGATCGCCCCAGCCTTCCCGGGCCGCGAAGAAGGTGCGGGTGCAGACCTCGATCTGGCGGCGGGTGTTGGTCTCGATGATCTCCGGCCGGTAGCGGCTCTCGGCGCGGGTGAGGGCGTTGCCGCGCGCGTAGAAGGCCCATGAGGCGGCCGGCTCGTCGCGGTCCTCCAGCGCCTTGCCCAGGGCGAAGCACAGGTGCTGGCGGTCTGCGAAGCCGACGCCTGGCTTGCCTTCCTCGGCCTCCATCCGCGCGATCTCGTCGTCGCTGAAGCGGTAGGTCTTCAGGTTGGCCAGGCTCCAGTAGGCGTCGCCGAAGTCCGGCCGGGCGGCCGCGGACGCCTGGTAGGAGGCGACGGCCTCGGGCACGCGCCCGACGGTCTTGAGCACGTGGCCGCGCCAGAGCAGGACGTCCCAAGAGGCGGGGACCTCGGCCAGCATCGCCTCGTAGATGGCCAGCGCCTCGTCCTGCCGGCCGAGACCCAGCGCCGCCGTGGCGGCCAGCGTCCTGTATTCCAGGTTGGAGGGCTCGAGCGCCAGAAGCCGCTCGATCTGCGCCTGCGCCGCCTGGTGCTTCTGGCGCCGGATCAGGGTGGAGGCGTAGTCGTGGCGAGCGGCCTGGTAGTCGGGCGCGCGCTCCACCACCGCCTTCAGCAGCACCTCCGCGTCGTCGAGCGCGTCGTGAGCCATCCCGATCCGCGCCAGGAGCCGCATGGCCTCGAGGTGGTCGCCATGGCGCAGCAGGAAGTCGCGGACGATCGCTTCGGCCTGCGCCAGCTCCCCGTCCGAGAAGAGCGAAGTGGCCTGGACCACCTCCTTCGGCAAGGCCTGCAGCGTCGCCACGTGCCGCTCGGCCAGCTCGGCGTTCTGCGGATCGCCCACCATGGCGTAGAGCCGCATCAGCATCCGCCAGCTGGCGGGAAGCGCGGGGTTCAGGTTGACCGCGCGCAGCAGCCGGTCGATGGCGCCC
>CAZZZR010000254.1:0-3596 GCA_964658605.1 uncultured Caulobacter sp.
TCCCTCACCAACCTCGTCCGCGAGGAGATCACGCCGGAGGAGCAGCTGCCGCTGCGCATGACCGCGCTCACACCCAGCTTCCGGTCGGAGGCGGGGGCGTCGGGGCGGGATACGCGGGGGATGATCCGGCAGCACCAGTTCTACAAGGTGGAGCTGGTCTCCATCACCACGCCCGACCAGTCCGAGGCCGAGCACGAGCGCATGACGCTCCGCGCCGAGGCGGTGCTGGAGGCGCTGGGCCTGCCCTACCGCCGCATGCTGCTCTGCGCCGGCGACATGGGGTTCAGCGCGCGCAAGACCTACGACCTGGAGGTCTGGCTGCCGTCGGAGGGGCGCTACCGCGAGATCAGCTCCTGCTCCAATTGCGGCGACTTCCAGGCCCGCCGCATGGACGCGCGCTGCAAGGCGGCCGGCGAGAAGGGCACGCGCTTCGTCCACACGCTGAACGGCTCGGGCCTGGCGGTGGGGCGCACGCTGGTGGCGGTGATGGAGAACTACCAGCAGGCGGACGGGAGCGTGGCGGTGCCCGAGGCGCTCGTGCCGTACATGGGTGGGGTGACGGCGATCGGGGGCGCGGCGTGAGCCCCTTCAACTTCCGCTCATCCCCGCGCATGCGGGGACCCAGACTTGCTCTGCTTCTACCTGCTTCGGCGACCTTCACCGTCCTTGAGAAAGTCTGGGTCACCGCATGCGCGGGGATGAGCGGGTTTCAATGAGGATCCTCCTCACCAACGACGACGGCTTCCACGCGGAGGGGTTCGAGTCCCTGCGCAAGATCGCCGCCCAGCTCTCCGACGACATCTGGGTCGTCGCGCCGGAGGTGGAGGTGTCCGGCGCCTCGCGCGCCCTCACCCTCTCCCAGCCCATCCGCGTGCAGAAGAAGGGCCCGCGCGAGTGGATGGTGGCGGGCACGCCCACCGACTGCGTGCTGCTGGGCATCCAGGACCTCCTGCCCGAGCCGCCCGACCTCGTGCTCTCCGGCGTCAACCGCGGGCAGAACCTGGCGGAGGACGTGACCTTCTCCGGCACCGTCTCCGGCGCGCTGCAGGGGATGGCGATGGGGGTGCGGTCGATCGCGCTCAGCCAGGCGCTGCTGAAGTTCCACGACGACTTGCCCGCCGCCTTCCACACCGCCGAGCATCACGCGCCCGGCCTGATCGCGCGCCTGCTGGAGGCCGGCTGGCCGCCGGGCGTCGTCATCAACGTCAACTTCCCGGACGCCGAGCCCGAGGCCGTCACCGAGGTGGAGGTGACGCGGCAGGGATCGCGCGACCAGCTCCACACCTACGTCGAGAAGCGCACCGACCTGCGCGGCCGCGACTACTATTGGATGGGCTTCCAGGGGAAGGCGTCCAAGCCGCCGGAGGGCACCGACCTCCACGCCATCTACTCCGGCAAGATCAGCGTCACGCCCCTGCACGTGGACCTGACGCACCGCGTGGCCATGCACGACCTGAAGAGCGCGGTCGGCGGCGCCGTGCCTAAGCTGCAGGCGGCGGAGTAGCGCGTTGGGCGGACGATAGTGGCCAAGCCGCCCTCAAAGCCCACGGAGTCCGGCCCCGATCCGCGCCTCGCCGCGCTGGTGATGTCGCTGCGCTCGAACGGCGTCACCGAGCCCAAGGTGCTGCAGGCCATCGAGAAGACGCCGCGCGACCTCTTCGTGCCCGACCTGTTCCAGGAGCGGTCGTGGGAGGATTCGGCCCTCCCCATCGCCTGCGGCCAGACCATCAGCCAGCCCCTGATCGTGGGCCAGATGACCCAGGCGCTGAGCCTGGAGGGCCGCCACAGGGTGCTCGAGATCGGCACCGGCTCCGGCTACCAGACCGCCGTGCTCGCGCGGCTGGTCCGCTACGTCTACACCGTCGAGCGCTACCGCACGCTGAAGGCCGACGCCGAGGCGCGGCTGAAGAGCCTGGGCTTCCTCAACGTCATCACCCGGTTCGGCGATGGCGGCGAGGGCTGGGCGGACCAGGCGCCCTTCGACCGCGTGATCGTCACCGCCGCCGCCGCCGAGGAGCCGACGGCGCTGCTCGAGCAGCTCAAGCCCAAGGGAATCCTCGTGGCGCCGGTCGGCAAGGGCCCGGTGCAGGTGCTGCGGCGCTACGTGGGCGACGGCCACGGCGGCTTCGCCTGGGAGGACCTGAGCGAGGTGCGCTTCGTGCCGCTGCTGCCGGGGGTGGCGAAGGAGCCGGGCGCGGGCTAGATCGCGCAGACGTGAGGGCCGGGGGCGGCGACTCGGGATAGCTGACGGTCTCGCCATACCGCCAAGCTCGCTTGTCCCGGGTTTTGCGACGACGACGGAGCGTCGATGCGCCTTCCCTTCCTTCGCGCCGCAGCCGTGCTGGCCCTGTTCGCCGCCGGAGGCTGCGCGTTCGAGCCTCGTTACCCCATCGAGCCCGGCGCACCTCCCGGCCGGGGCGTGGTGGTGGACCAGCCCGCCTATCCGATCGACCCGCCGCCTGACGCGCCGCGCGCCGCCCTCGCCCCGCCGGACGCCGCCGCTCCGGCGCTGACGCCGGCGGTGGACTATGTCGACGCCACGCCCCTGTGGACGCTCGCCAGCACGCGCCATCCCACACTGCGCCACCGGCTGGAGGCCGACGCGGACAGCGACGCGCCCCGCAAGGGCCGCCGCGGGAGCAGGGCCGCCAAGGCGCGCTCGGACGAGGCCGAGACGTCCGCCGGAGCCACGGTCACGGTCAGGGCCGGCGACACCCTCTACTCCCTGGCCGGGCGCAACCACGCGACGGTCGAGGCGGTGGCCAAGCTGAACGGGCTGAAGCCGCCCTATGCGCTCGCCCCCGGCCTCACGCTCAAGCTGCCGACGCCCAGGACCTACGTCGCGAAGACGGGCGACACGGTCTCGGCGGTGGCCGACCGCTACGGCGTGACGGAATCGCTGCTTCGCAAGGCCAACCCCGACCTCTCGGGCGACCGGCTGAAGCGGGGGGCGAAGCTGGTGCTCCCCGCCTCCGCCAAGGCTTCGGGTGCGGACGAGCAGGCCAAGAGCGCGCCGCCCGCCGCTTCGGAAACGGCTGCGGCTTCTGACGCCAAGGCCTGCCCCCGGCGCAAGGGCCGCAAGGCCTGCCTCGCCGCCGCCAAGGCCGCTCAGGCGTCTGCGCAAGCGCCGGCGGCTGCGCCGGAGGTCGCCGCCTTCGACCTCAAGGCCTGCCGCCGTCACCATACGCGCCGCGCCTGCGCCGCGCAGGCGAAGGTCGCCGAGGCTTCCGCCGCCAGCGCGCAGACGCAGGAGCAGGCGACGGCCCCCGCCGCCTTCGACCTCAGGGCGTGCCGCCGTCACAAAACGCGCCGCGCCTGCGCCGCTCAGGCGAAGGCCGCCGAGGCTTCCGCCGCCCAGACCGCCGCCGTCTCCAGCCGCAAGGCGAGCGCCGCCGTCGCCGACGCCGAACAGGCGCTCAAGGACTGCCGTCGCCATCATCGCCGCCGCGCCTGCGCCGCCGAAGCCAAGGCCGTGACCGAAGCGAAGGCCGTCGTGCCCGTCGCGCCGGCTTCCGGCCGCCAGGCGGCGGACGCGGCTACCGCCGCGCTGAACCTCAAGGCCTGCCTTCGCCGCCACAGCCGCAGCGTCTGCGAGG
>CAZZZR010000255.1:0-3593 GCA_964658605.1 uncultured Caulobacter sp.
CAGCGGCCACAGCCGCGCGGCGACGCCCGGCGCGGCGGTCTCGGCCACGCGCACCACCAGCGGCTGCTGCGAGAGGGTGTCGCGCACGGCGCGCTCGGCCACCGCCTCCAGCATGGTCTGCGGCCCGATCTCAGCGGCGATGCGGCGCACCACCTCGAGCGCCACGCGGCCGAGCTCGGCGCGGGCGGCTTGCGACTGAGCCCGCACTTCGTGCACCAGCGCGGCCAGGCTCTGGGCGGCGGCCGCGCCCCCCGCGCGGCGACCTTCCTCCAGGCCTGCAGCGTAGCCGTCAGCCTGCGCCTGCTCGCGCTCAGCGGCGAGGCGGTCGGCGGCGTCGGCGCGGTCCGCATCCAGCGCGTGCGCGGCTTCTAACGCCGTGCGCAGGGGGGCGACCTCTGCCGCCGGAATGCGCCAGGCGTCGGAGAGCAACGCCGAGCCGCCCGCGCCCTTGACGAGGACGAAGCTCACGCCGGCGCCCCCGGATCATCCGCCTGCCGATGCAGCCCCTCGGCGGTGCGCAGCGCCAGGGCGGCGGCGGACGGCTTGACGGGCGCGCCTACGCCGGCGGGGAAGAGGTGGGCGAGCCGGTCCGCGAGGCCCGCGCCGGCCTCGCTCGCGGCGATCAGGGCGGAGGCGCCCAGCCGGTCGATGGCCGTCGCATCGCCCGCGCCGGCGGCCGGGTCGGCGACCTCGGGCGCGACCACGGCGGGCAGGTTGATCAGGTCTTCAAGCGCCTCGTCGCCCACGGCCTCGGCGGCGCGGCCGAGCACTGCGCCGGAGATTTCGCGGCTCCAGCGCTGCGACACTAGGACGGCGCCGGTCAGCCGGGTCAGGCGCCCGCGTTCGGCGGCGTCGGACGACGCCCAGAGCGGAGCCTGACCCATGTCGACTAAAGCTAGCGCTCGGTCGTTGCGCACCGCCAAGCGGCGCATCCGTGGCGAGAGCGTCGGGCCCGCGGCCGCCGACAGGGCCTCCGAGTCGCGCCAGAGGGCGTGCCGGGCCGCGGTCATACGGCGACCTCCCGGCTCGCCCCCTTCTTGCGGCGGCGCTGGCGCCACAGGCCGAAGCCCGCCGCGCCCCCCAGCACCGCCACCGCCGCGAGCGCCGGCGCGCCGATGGAGGCGGCCGTCGAGGGAGCGGCCTTGGGCGGCGGCGCATGCACCTGGCTGAGCATGACCGTGACCTTGTCGTAGGGCAGGCCTTCGACGCTGTTGACGACCAGCGCCTTGATCGAGCCGACCTGGCTCTGCAGGTCATAGGCGGGGTCGTATTTGATCAGCACCGAGGCCGACGACGGCTTGGGCGTGTCGCTCAGGGGGTCGCTCTCGGGCACCGCGATCTGCACCCGGGCGTCGACCACGCCATCGAGCTCGGTGAGCGTGCGGCTGATCTCCTGCGAGAGGCCGTACATCAGCCGCGCGCGCTCCTCGGTGGGGGAGGAGACGAAGCCTTGCTTCTTGAAGACGTCGCCCAAGCTTTCGAACCGCTCGCGGGGATAGCCGCGCGCCTGCAGGAGCGCGACCTCCTGGGGAAACTGGTTCTTGGGCGCGGTGATGGTCCACGTCTTGCCGTTGTCGTTCGACGTCTTGGAGGCGGAGAAGCCGGCGTTCTGCACGACGGCGACCATCTCGTTGGCCTCCTTCTCGTTCAGCCCGGTGTAGAGGTCCGCGCGCGAACACCCTGCCAAGCCGCCGCCCAGGGCGACAAGCCCAAGCACGGGCGCGACGAAGCGCGTGACGGGAGAGGATCGGGCCAGCCCCACGCGACCCTCAACCCTGCTGGCGGAAGAGCTGCTGCAGACCGTCCGACGTGCGGTTGGCGATGTTGGAGGTCAGCTGGCAGTGGAACATGAACTCCTGGCAGCGGACGGTCATCATCACCATCTCGCCCGGCGTCAACGACGCGCCTTTGGCCTTGGCCGCGTTGGCGATCTGGGCGAGCTGGGTCGCCTCGCCGTTCACGTGCTCCAGCGTGGCCATCATGCCCTTCATCGCCGGTTGCAGGGCGTCCATCCCACCCGTGGGCGCGACGCCCGAGGCGGACGAGCCGGCCTGGGCCGCGTGCATCGCGTCGCTGAACTGGATCGACGCCGAGGGCGAGGACGCGCCGAGGCTCGCCCCGTATCCGGCCTGGAGGGAAGGGTCGGGCGGCGCAAGCGCCGCCGCCGCGGAAGCGGCGTCTGACATAGTGCCCCCCTCCGGTTAGGACTTGCGCGCCATCGTTTCGAGCGACTGCCCGAGCGACGACACGGACGTGTTCTCGCTGTTCGACATGAAGCTCATGCGCATCGACTCGGCGGACAGCTCCGCGATCTGCGAGGGCTGCTCGTTGCCGTCGCCGATCTGGTCCGACATGGTGGTGATCTTCTGGGCCTCGCCGTTCAGCGTGTCGCCCCAGGCCTGCGCGACGGCCTCGAACCAAGATCCGGAACCGGACGAGCCAGAGGAGCGGCCGCCCTTGCCAGTCGAGGGCGACGGCGAGGCGCCGAGCGCCAGCACATCGAGCATTTGGCCGTTGTTCACGGAGGGCGTGTCGGTCATCAGGAACTCTCCTAGGGCTATGGCTGAGCTTGACTAGAACTTGAGATCGGTGGTGCGACCGTCTTTCTCTGCTTTGACAGTCTGTCCATCGATTGAGACGATCGTGTGGCCGCTGGGCAACATGGCGCCCACGAAGTAGCGGGAGCCGTCGGCCGTCTTCACGTAGCCGTCGTCGCCTCCGACCACGGCGGTGACCTGCTTGTTCGGGTCCCCGGCCAGGAGGTCGGCGCCGTCGCCGCCGCCGTTGACCACCAGCTGCCGCAGGCCCGGAACGTCCTTCAGGGTGCGGCGGCGAAGCAGCTCCAACCGTGCGGGATCTCCGCCCTTCACCGACGCCGCCAACACGCCCAAGCCGATCGCCTTGACGTCGGCCTCGAACCCGTTGGTGCGCAGCACGTCGCCGACGTTCTGCACCAGGGCGTCATTGGTCTTGACCGTATAGCTGGCGGGCCAGCCTCGCGCCTGCACGTCCGCCTGCAGGCGGTTCAGGTCCGCGCCGTGGGCCAGCACGCCCTTGACCACCAGCCCGTTGGCGTCGCTGCCGACCTCCACGCCCTTGAAGCCGTCGGCGACCAAGGCGGCCTGCGCCTTGGCGGGAGAGGGGGCGGCGGAGAGCCAGTGGGTCACGATCGCCCAGCCGATGACCAGAACTGCAACTGAGGCGACCGCTCCGCCGACGATCGGAATCAGAGGCGCCAGCTTGGGCAAGGCGCTGGCCGCGGGCGAAATCACCCGCCAGGGCGGCAGCAGGCCGGTTTCGGCCGTCGTGTCTTCGGCCCCCGCGTCGTTGGCGGCGTCCGGCCGAGCCGCACGGAGCAGGCGCTCGGCGTCGGACCAGCGACGGCCGTCCGGATCGCCGAACGCGATGGCGCTCTCGCCCAGCATCAGCGGCACGTAGGGAGGCAGGATCGCGGTGGCGGGGCCGGTGATCGCATGGCCCAGAAGCTCGACCGAGCCCTCGATCAGGTCGAGTTCGGCCGAGTCGTTCCCGGCGCGCAGGCGCAGCCGCACCCCGCGCGCCCCGGGGTCTCGCAGCACCACGTCGTTGGAGAA
>CAZZZR010000256.1:0-3587 GCA_964658605.1 uncultured Caulobacter sp.
GTGCCGGCGTTGGGGGCCGACGCCCAGGGCTCCTGCGGCGGGCGCGCGCCGCCCTTCTGCAGGAGCTCGATGGAGATGCCGTCGGGCGACTTGACGAACGCCATGCGCCCGTCGCGCGGCGGCCGGTTGATGGTCACGCCCTTGGCCTGCATCGCGGCGCAGAGGCCGTAGATGTCCTCGACCTCATAGGCGAGGTGGCCGAAGTTGCGGCCGCCCGTGTAGGCCTCCGGGTCCCAGTTCCAGGTCAGCTCGACCTCGGGGGCGCGCTCGGCCTTCGAGCGCGCGCCGTCGGCCGGGGCGGCCAGGAAGACGAGGGTGAAGCGGCCCCGCGGGACCTCGAGCCGGCGCACCTCCTCGAGCCCGAGCTGGCCGACCCAGAAGGCGAGGGCTGCGTCCAAGTCGGCCACGCGGACCATGGTGTGCAGGTAGCGCATCGTTTTCCTCCGAGGATCGCGCGCCGCCGTAGCACATCCCCTGCAAGGCCGTCGCCTCGCGCACGACCATCCCAGATTCATCGCTACCGTCAAAAATGACGACGTTTTTGCATCGCCTTTGTTCAGGAACAGCGTTCACCTAGCAGGCGCCATTGACAGGGCTCGCTCGGGCCGCTTCGGTCGTGCGGTGAAGCGAACGAGCGCCCAGACGTTCGAGCTTCCGGCGTTTCGGGGAGGAAACGCCCTCTAATTTCGGAAACGAACCCGAACCCGCCGCGATATCCCCCGCGGCGGGTTCGGTGTTTTTTCGTGTCCGTAGATTTGCGTGCGACGCGCGGGCCCCACGGAATAGGGCAGGGTCCGCAGGGCCCGCCCTTTCCTCCTTCGGGCTTTAGAGCCTGTCGCTCACCACACCACGGCGCGGTCGGCGGGGGCGACGTAGAGTTTGTCTCCCGGCTTGACGTCGAACGCCTTGTACCAGGCGTCGATGTTCCGGACGACGCCGTTGACCCGATACATCTCGGGCGAGTGCGGATCGACCACCACCTGCTGGCGGCGCGCGTCGTCGCGCATCTTGGCCCGCCAGACCTGCGCCCAGCCGAGGAAGACGCGCTGGTCGCCGGTCAGCCCGTCGATCACCGGCGCCGGCTTGCCGTGCAGCGAGGCGTGGTAGGCGTCCAGCGCCAGCGACAGGCCGCCCTGGTCGGCGATGTTCTCGCCCATGGTCAGCTTGCCCTGCACGTGGCTGCCCGGCAGCGGCTCGTAGCCATCGTACTGCGCGCCGAGCTTGTCGGCCCGGGCCTCGAACCGTTTGGCGTCCTCGGGCGTCCACCAGTCGCGCAGGTGGCCGGTGGAATCGTACTTGCGGCCCTCGTCGTCGAAGCCGTGCGTCATCTCGTGGCCGATCACGCCCACGATGGCGCCGTAGTTGATCGCGTCGTCTCCCTTGGGGTCGAAGAACGGCGGCTGCAGGATCGCGGCGGGGAAGACCACCTCGTTCCAGACCGGGTTGTTGTAGGCGTTCACCTCCTGCGGGGTCATGCCCCACTCGGTCTTGTCCACGGGCTTGTCGAGCCGGTTGACGTTGCGCAGCCACTCGAACGCGCCGGCCCGCCGCACATCGCCGTAGAGGTCGTCGGCGCTGACGCTCAGCGCCGAATAGTCGCGGAACTTGTCCGGGTAGCCGATCTTGATGGTGTAGGCCGCGAGCTTCTTCTCGGCCTCCTGCTTGGTGGCCGGGCTCATCCATTCCAGCGTCTGGATGCGGGCCTTGAACGCCGTGCGCAGGTTCTCGATCAGCTCCCGCATCTTGGCCTTGGCCTCGGGCGGGAAGTATTTGGCGACGTAGACCTCGCCCACGGCCTCGCCCATGCTCTGGTCGACGACGTCCGCGCCGCGCTTCCAGCGCGCCTGCAACTCGGGCTGGCCCGACAGGGTCTTGGAGCGGAACTGGAACCGCGCCTGAACGAACGGATCGGACAGGTAGGGCGCCGCCGCGTCGGTGGTGTGGAACGCCTGCCAGGCCTGCAGCGTCTCGACCGGGGTCGAAGCGAACAGGGCGGCGATCTTGGCGATGGCGTTGGGCTCGGCCTCGATCAGCTGGGTGGTGTTCGGCAGCCGGGCCGCGACGAGGAAGGTCTTCCACGGGAACCCGGGCGCCGACGCTTCGAGCGCCGCCAGCGTCGTCGGGTTGTAGGTCTTGTCGGGATCGCGCCGCTCGATCCGGCTCCAGCTCGCCTGGGCGATGGCGGTCTCGAGCGCGACGATCGCCTGGGCGTCCGCCTTGGCCTTGCCGGCGTCGGCCGTCCAGCCGCCTAGCGTCAGCATCTGCGCGACGTAGTCCTGGTAGGCCGCCTTCTTCGCCGCGAATTTGGCGTCGAGGTAGTAGTCCCGGTCCGGGAGCCCGAGCCCGGACTGGCCGAGATAGACCGCGTAGCGCTCCGGGTTCTTCTCGTCGGAGTTGATCGAGACGCGCACCAGCGAGCCATAGTAGTCGAGCGCGGCCTGGCCCATCAGCCGGGCCTGAGCCTCCCGCGTGGTCGCGGAGCGGATGGCGGCGAGCTGCGGCTGCAGGGGCTTGGAGCCCAGCGCGTCGATGCGCGGCTGGTCCATGAACGCCTTGTAGAAGGCGCCGATCTTGCCCTGCGCGGTGTCGGGCGCGGCGCCGGACGCCGCCGCATCCTCAAGGATCTTGCGCGTGCGCGCCTGCGACAGCACCGACAGGGCGTAGAAGTTGCCGTAGCTCGACTTGTCGGACGGGATCACCAGCTTGTCGACGTAGGCGCCGTTGGCGAAAGCGAAGAAGTCGTCGCCGGGCTTCACGGCCCTGTTCTCGCCGGAGACGTCGAAGCCCCAGGTTCCGAACCGCGGCGTGACGGAGGGATCGACGGCCGCCTCCTGCGCGGAGGACGCGGCGGGGGCGAGTGCGGAAACGGCCAGCACAAAGGCGCCGCACGACGCCAGGAACAGACGCTTTGACATGAAGGCGAACTCCGAGAAAGGGTTGGTCGACCCTTGCCCGGTCCCCGCGGCGTCCGCCCATTAAATCTCAGTAATGTGACGGAGGATGCGTCCGCCGGACGGCGGCGCGCCCGTCGGCGGCCGCGCGCCTTAGCCCTTGAACAGGTTCAGGATGATCTGCGGCGCCTGGTTGGCGATCGACAGCGCCTGGGTGCCGAGCTGCTGCTGCACCTGCAGCGCCTGGAGGTTGGCGCTTTCCTTGGCGACGTCCGCATCGACCAGGTTGCCGATGCCCGCGGTCAGGCTGTCCTGCAGCTTGCCGACGAAGTTCAGGTGCGTCGTCAGGGCGTTGGCCGCCGTGCCGAGCTTGGCGATGGCGGCGTTCACGTTGGTGATCGTCGTCGACAGCGTGGAGACCAGCGCCGAGGCTTGGCCCTGGCTGGTGCTGGCGAAGGTGATCCCCGCCGAGAAGCCGAAGATCGCGTTGTTGGCGCCCGCCTTCAGGTTGAAGTCCTGCGCCGCCACCGTCAGGCGGATCTTGCCGTCGGCGCTGGCCAGCGCCTGCACGCTCGTCACCGAGGAGTTCAGGAGGTTGGAGCCGTTGAAGCTCGCGCTCTGCACGGTCTTGATGATCTGGTCGCGCAGGGCGTTGAAGTCGGTCGCCAGCGCCGCGCGGGAAACGGTGGGGAGCGA
>CAZZZR010000257.1:0-3586 GCA_964658605.1 uncultured Caulobacter sp.
GTCGCCGTCCTGCACGTCGCGCACCTGCGGGGCGATCGCCTCATGGCCGAAGGTGCGCGCGACGTGGGCGTACCAGCTGCTCTCGTGCGGCCCCTTGGCCGTGGCGGAGAGGCGCCCGCCGACGATCAGCCGGTCGCGGGCGCGGGTGAGCGCCACGTAGAGCAGGCGCAAGCCTTCGGCGGCCGCGGCGTCCTTGGCCGCGGCGCGGGCGTCGGCGACGTCGGGCACCTCGTCGCCGCCCTTGGGCGCGAACAGGTAGCCGCCGCCCTCGATCCGCAGCAGCGAAGCGCTGGTGTCGCGCACCTTGGCGGTGGCGTCGGGCAGGATGACGATGGGCGCCTCCAGCCCCTTGGCGCCGTGCACGGTCATCACCCGCACCGCGTCGCCCGCGCCCTCCAGCTCGCGCTTCACCTCGGGTTCGATCCGCTCGAGCTCGGCGGCGAACCGCTCTAGATCGACGATCCCGCGCGCCTCGGCCTTCAGCGCCTCCGACAGCATCTCGTCCACCGCGTCCTCGGCCTCGGGGCCCAGCCGGGTGAGGAGGCGCTGGCGCATGGTGCGGCCGGAGCCGTCCAGCCGGCTCATCGCCCAGCCCAGGAAGTCGAACGGCCCGCGCGTGCGCGCCTCCCGCGCCGAGCCCAGGAAGTCGGCCGCGGCCTTCCACTCCGGCCGTTCGCCGGCGCGCGCGCTCAACGCCGCCCACAATCGCCCGGTCCGTCCGTGCGCCAGGGCGTAGAGCGCCTCCTCGTCCACTTCGCAGAAGGGCGAGCGCAACAGCGCCGCCAGCGTCAGGTCGTCCCAGGGGAAGAGCGCGAAGCGGACCAGCGCCTTGAGGTCGTCGAACACGACGTGCTCGGCCAGCTTCAGCCGGTCCGCGCCGGCCGAGGGGAGGCCGGCGGCCTTCAGCGCGCGCAGCATCTCCTCGAAGAAGGGGCCGCGCTTGCGCACCAGGATCAGCACGTCGCCGGGGCGCATGGCGCGCCAGCCGCCGCGCCCGCCGTCGAGCGCCCGGTCGAACACCGCCTCGCCCCGCGCGCAGGCCTGCGTGATCCAGGCCGCCACCCGCGTCGCCAGCCGCTTGTAGGCGCTGGGGCCGGCGAGCGCGTCCACCGGCGCGGTCCAGGGGGCGGGCTGTGCGGCCGGAACGTCCTGGAACGTCGGCCAGAGGTCGACCTGGCCGGCATGCGTGCGGCGCCCCTCGCCGACGATGTGGCGCACCACGTCCATGCCCGCGGGCGGCGGCACCGCGTCGCGCATCGCCGGGTCGGCCAGCCAGGCGTCGACGAAGCCGAGCACCTGCGGGGTGGAGCGCCAGCTCTCCTCCAGCTTGGGCGCGAAGAAGGGCGCGCCGGCGTCGTTGGCCCGGGCGTCGTAGGCCTGGCTCTCGGCCACGAACGCTTCCGGCGCGGCGCCCTGGAAGCCGTAGATCGACTGCTTCTCGTCGCCCACCGCGAACACCGTGCGCGGGCGGGACGGGTCGCGGGCGCCGTGGCCGGAGAAGAACTCTTCGGTCAGGGCGCGGGCGATGGCCCACTGGTCGGGGGAGGTGTCCTGCGCCTCGTCCAGCAGCACGTGGCTGACGCCGCCGTCGAGCTTGTAGAGCACCCAGGCCGCGTCCGACGTCTCGGTCAGGAGGCGCCGCACCGCCCCGATCAGGTCGTCGAAGTCGAGACCGCCCCGAGCGCCCTTGGCCCCCTCGTAGGCCCCGACATAGGCCTCCGCGAGCGTCAGCGCGTGGACGCTGTCGACGGCGATGCGGGCGGCCTTCGCGCGGCCGCAGGCGTCGTGCAGCCGCTCCTGCTCCTGCAGCAGCCAGTCCAGCTGGGCGGGGTGCACGCCCTTGGTGCCCAGCCGCTTGGCCTTCTCGCCCTTCGCGGTCGAGAACACCGAGAGGCAGTCGCTGAACGAGCCGCGGCTGGTCGCCGCGCACTCGGCCAGGGCGGCGAGTTTGGCCGACAGCTCCGCGTCGGTGGACTTGCCGGTGGCGGCGAGCGCCTGGGCGGCGTCGCGCCAGCGGTCCCATTCGCAGGCGTCGATCGCGGCGGCTTCGAAGGCGTCGGGGTCGATGGGCGCGTCGGGGAAGCCGCAGGTGCGCCAGACGTCGTCCTCGATCGCCTCCCCCCGTGCGCGGCAGGCCTCGGCGTAGGCGAGGAGGCCGTGCCGCTGGTGCTCGAAGGCGCGGAACAGGCCCTCGAAGGCGTTGAGGTCGAGCGCGACCGCGAGGTGGGCGTAGGCGCGGCCGAGTTCGCCCTCCGGGTCGTTCCAGGCGAGCGCGGCCACCGTCTCGCGCGCCACCCGGCTGACCTCGGCGGCGGCGGAGTCCTCCAGCACGGTGAAGGCGGGGCTGACGCCGGCCTCCACGGGGAAGCGGCGCAGCAGCTTCTCGCAGAAGGCGTGGATGGTCTGGATCTTCAAGCCCCCCGGCGTCTCCAGCGCCTTGGCGAAGAGCGTGCGGGCGCGGCCGAGGTCGCGGCCGCCCTCGCCGATCTTCTCCAACGCCTTGCGCAGGTCCGCGTCGTCCTGCACCGACCAGCCGCCCAGCGTCTCGAACAGGCGCCGCTGCATCTCGGCGGCGGCGGCCTTGGTGTAGGTGATGCAGAGCACCGCCTCGGGCTCCGCTCCGTCCAGCAGCAGCCGCGCCACGCGGTTCACCAGGGTGGAGGTCTTGCCCGACCCTGCGTTGGCCGAGACGAAGGCGTTGACGCGGGGATCGGAGGCTTGGAGCTGGGGCGTCATGCGCCTGGCTCCTCCTCGGCGCCCATCACCCGCCACTCCCACACCCGCGCCAGGTGGTCGTAGTCGCCGCCGTAGCGGCCGATGAACTGCGGCATGGCCCACGAGAGGTAGGGCGTCGCAGGATCGTCGTAGCGGGCGACCTGCGCCTGCAACCCCTCCAGCGCAGCGGCCGCGAGCTGCGAGCTCTCGGGCGGGGCGGCGACGTCGGTCTCCTCGCCGCCCGCGCCGCGCCCCGTGACGCGGACGTAGGAGAGCACGCCCGCCCGCCGGGGTCCGAGGTCGGCGAAGCCGCCGCCCTCGAGGATCGCGGCGGTGAGCGTCAGCTGCGGCGACAGGCCGGAGGCGACCTGGTCGGCGGTGGGCGGCGCGCCGCTCTTGAAGTCGATCACGTCCACACGGTCGCGCCGCACCTCCAGCCGGTCGGCCTTGGCGGTCACGGTGAAGGCGCCGCGCGCGGTGGGGAAGGTGAGGCGGCCTTCGCGCTCCACCTGGATGTCGGCGCCCTCGCGGCGGCGGCGCTCCAGCTCCACGGCCCAGGCCGCGACGCGATCGGCCAGGGCGCGCTCGCGGGTCATGCGGGCGGCGGGGGTGCCGGCCTCCACCAGGGCGTTGACCAGAAGGTCGGCGAAGGCGCGCACGCGGTCGCCCTCGATGGCGTCGTGGCCCTTGGCGTAGGCCTCGAAGGCGGCGTGGATGGCGGTGCCCCGCGCCATGGCTTCGATCGCGGCGTCCGGCGGGTCGAGCGGCTTCAGGCCCAGCACGTAGCGGGCGTAGGTGGCGTAGGGATCGCGCATCCACGTCTCGATGCGCGTGACCGACAGCTCGGTGGGCCGCGCCTCGACCGGAGGCG
>CAZZZR010000258.1:0-3563 GCA_964658605.1 uncultured Caulobacter sp.
AGCCGTAGCGCGGGCCGGCGGGCGAGATCCGCACCCGCGCGCCGTAGGTGATGTACACCCGCGTGCCGTTGGGAATGGGCGCGGCGTCGGGCTGCGCGACCTCCAGCGTGGAGCCGTCGCGGCGGCGCACGATGTAGGCGAAGCCGGGCCGGCTGTCCCCCTTGGCGATGGCGTTGCCCGCCACCGCGCCCAGGAGCGCCCCGGCGATCCCCAGCGCCGCGCCGTCGTGTCGGGGAGCGACGGCGGAACCGATCAGGCCGCCCGCCACCGCGCCGCCCACAGTGCCGGCGGCGGCGTTGTCCTCGTTCGGACCGAAGCGGATGGGACGGAAGTCGACCACGCGGCCCTCGTCCACCCGCGCCGGGACGCCGGCTTCGTAGGGCGCGTAGCGGTCGGGGCCGTCGTAGGTTTCGCAGGCGGAGAGGCCAAGGGCGGAGACCAGCGCCAGGCTGGCGGCGACGGAGAGGGGTCTGCGGGCGGTCATGGGCGAAGCGATCCTGCGCACGGAACACGGAGAGGGCTGAAGGACGAGACAACAGCCCACCCTCGCTGAACGCGGCCTGAACGGCCGGGTTCAGCCCCCGTGGTCGAAGCGGGCGACGAAGAAGCCGTCGCAGCCCTCCGCCGGGGGTTCGGCGCCGGGCGAGAAGCGCCATCCTCCCGCCGCGGCGACCGCGCCCGGCCAGCCCGGCGCGACCTCGGACAAGCGAAAGGCGGGGTGGCGGGCGAGGAAGGGCGCGACCTGCGCCTCGCCCTCCTCCGGCTCGAGCGAACAGGTGCAGTAGACCAGACGGCCGCCGGGCCTCACCCGGCGCGCCGCGGCGTCGAGCAGGGCGGACTGCACCGACGCTAGCTTGGCGATGTCGCCCGGCCGCGTCGCCCACAACACGTCGGGATGGCGCCGGAAGGTCCCGGTGGCCGAGCAGGGCGCGTCCAGCAGCACGGCGTCGAAGGTGCGGGGGTCTTCCCAGGCCGCGGCGTCGGCGGCGACGGTCTCGGCGGTCAGCCCGGTGCGCGCCAGGTTCTGCGCCACCCGCTCCAGCCGCGCGGACGAGCGGTCCAGCGCCACGACCCGCGCGCCGGCCGCCGCCAGCTGCAGCGTCTTGCCGCCGGGCGCGGCGCAGAGGTCGAGCGCGGTTTCGCCGGGTCGCACGTCGAGCATGCGGGCGGGCCAGGCGGCGGCGGCGTCCTGCACCCACCAGCGCCCCTCGCCGTAGCCCGGCCAGCCCGCGAGGTCGCCGCGGCGCTCCAGGCGGAGCGAGCCGCCGGACAGGCGATGCGCCTCCAGCTCGGCGGCCAGCGCCGCGGCGTCGGCCGGGTCGCGGGGGGTGAGGTCGGTCGGCGGTTCCCTCAGCAGCCGGTCGGCCATGCGCACCACCGCCTCGGCCCCCCAGGCGGCGGTCCAGCGGGCGGCGAGCCAGTCGGGCAGGGCGGCGGTGGCGGGCAGGGCGTCCAGCAGGGCCGGGCCGCCGTCGCGGTCGAGCCCCCGCAGCACGGCGTTGACCAGCCCCTTGAACGGTCGCGTCGCCGGCGCGCGCGCGGCCAGCTCCACCGTCGTGGAGACGGCCGCGAAGGGGGGCGCCCGCAGCGCCAGGAGCTGCGCCGCGCCCAGGCGCAGGAGGTCGGTCACCTCGGGCGGCGGCGCCTTCGCCAGGCGGGCGGCGAGCAGGCGGTCGATGAGGCCCAGGTGGCGCAGGGCGGCCCCGGCGATGGCGCGCGCCAAGCCCCGGTCCCGCGCGTCCAGCCCGTCGGCCTCGTCGCCCCAACCGTCGTCCAGGCCGCCGCGGCGGGCGAGCGCGGCCTGCATCAGCGCCAGCGCGGCGGCCCGCGCATCGACGCCCTCGCCCGATCCGGTCGAAGAGGGCCGGACGGCCGGGCGGCGCGCTGCGGGTGCGGGAGGGCGGTCGGCCATGGGCTTCTGATAGGCGCTCGCGCCCGCCCACGCCAACGTGAGGGGAGAGGGAGCGCCCGATCGCGACGGCCGCTTTACTTGCCCGGACGAAGGAGGCAATGGTCGGAGCGAACGGCAGGCCCGCCCCACGGCGCGCGGGCGCGGGGAGGAAGCTGAATGGGCGCGAAGCTCGGCGGCGGCGGCGGAAACCGCTACGGTCAGGTCACAAGCAGCGACATCAACGTGACGCCCCTGGTGGACGTCATGCTCGTCCTGCTCATCATCTTCATGGTGGCCGCGCCGATCGCGACCGTCTCGATCAAGCTCGACCTGCCGCCCGCCTCGGCGACCCCGCCCGCGGTCAAGCCCAAGCTGCCCACGGTGATCTCGCTGCAGAAGTCCGGCGCCATGTACATCGGCCCGCAGCAGACCCGCCTGGAGAACCTGACGGCCGACGTGACTCGCGCCCTGGCCTCGCCCACGCCCACCAACGAGACCGTCTACATCCGCGCCGACAAGGAGGTCCGCTACGAGGCCTTCATGAACGTGCTCAACACGCTGCAGGACGGCGGCTTCTACAAGGTGTCGCTGATCACCGAGAGCCGCGCCTAGCAGCTGGCGTCCACCGGCTGACGACGAAGGCCCGCGCGGGAGACCGTCGCGGGCTTTTCCGTGCCCGGGTTCAGGCTCGGCGCACCGCTGACCGGGCGGAGCCCTCCTCTGAGCGTCGCATCGGCGCGCAAGCGGCGAGGTTAAGGGCGGAAGCGTCAGCGACTTCTGGAGGTTGGGCGGTCGTTCGTCCTAAGCCGCACAAGCCTCGAACCCCGCTCGCAGCCTCGCCTCGTCCAGGTTGCGGCCGATGAAGACCATGCGGCTGGTCCGCGGCTCGCCGTCTCGCCAGTCGCGCTGCAGCTCGCCGTCCAGGATCATGTGCACGGCCTGGAAGACGAGGCGCCTGGACTCGCCCTTCACGTCCAGGATGCCCTTGGCGCGCAGGATGTCGGGCCCCTGCGCCTGCAGCACCTCGTTCAGCCAGCGCGTCACCCGCGGCCCGTCCACCGGCCGGTCGAGCTGCAAGGCGACCCCCCGAATGTCCTGATCCTCGTGGGCGTGGCCGCGGGGGCCGTGGTCGTGGTGATGATCGTGCCCGGGCTGGCTGGGGGCGCAGTGCTCGTCGTGCACGTGACCCTCCTCGCCATGCGCGGGATTGGCGAACTCGGGCTCGATCTCGACGATGCGCTCCAGGTCGAAGCCGCCGCGGTTCAGGATGGCGTCCAGCGGCACGTCCGACTTCACCGCGTGGTGGATGGGGGCCAGGGGATTGATCCGCCGCACCGCCGCCTCGACCTCGCGCAGCTCGGCGGGGCTCACGAGGTCGGTCTTGTTCAGCACGATCTGGTCGGCGAACCCGATCTGCTCCCGCGCCTCCTTCGAATCCGCGATGCGCAGGCGCACGTGCTTGGCGTCCACCACGGTGGTGACGCTGTCGAGCTTGGTCTTCGCCTTCACATCCTCGTCGACGAAGAAGGTTTGCGCGACGGGGCCGGGGTCGGCCAGGCCCGTGGTCTCAACGACGATGGCGTCGAACCGCCCCTTCCGGCGCATCAGGCCGGAGACGATGCGGATCAGGTCGCCGCGCACGGTGCAGCAGACGCAGCCGTTGTTCATCTCG
>CAZZZR010000259.1:0-3541 GCA_964658605.1 uncultured Caulobacter sp.
CGGGCGCGCCGGCCATTTCATGCCGCCCGCCCTGGTGGAGAGCCAGTTCAAGGCGCTGGAGGCGCCCTCGCGCGCCGAGGGGGCGCTGACGCTCCCCGCCGCTGATCCGCCGTCGTCGAACCTGCCGCGGCTTCTGGCCTTCGCGGCGGGCGGGCTCAGCGCCACGCCTTGAAGTGCTTGGAGAGCTTCAGCCCCTGGCGCTGGTAGTGGCTGCCGTCGTGGCCGTAGAGGCGGGTGGGCCGCTCGGTCAGGGGCTCGAACACCAGGCGCGCCACCGTCTGCCCGTCCTCCAGCAGGAAGGGGGTCTCGTGGCTACGCACCTCCAGCACGGACTTGGAGCCTACCGCGTCCACCTCCTCGGTGCCGAAGCCGGGGTCGAAGAAGCCGGCGTAGTGGACGCGGAACTCCCCGACGCTGGGGTCGATGGGCGTCATCTCCGCCGCCTGCATCGCCGGGATCTCGGTCGCCTCCTTGGAGGCCAGGATGTAGAACTCGCCGGGGTCTAGCAGCAGCTCGCCCTTTCTCGGCTCCAGCGGCTGCCAGTAGTCGGCGGGGTCGTGGCCGTCCTCCAGGTCGAGGTCGATCACCGGGGCGTGGCGGCGGCCGCGGAAGCCCGCCAGGGCGCCCGTCAGGTCCACCCCCACGCTCTTGACCGAGAGCGCCGAGGGGCGGCCGCGCTTCAGCCGCAGCTGGTTCAGGCGGGTGCCGGTGCGCACCAGCACGGAGAAGGTCTGCGGCGCGATCTCGATGAACAAGGGGCCCGCATAGCCCGCGGCGATGTCGTCGAAGGCGGGGCCGTGGTCGGTGAGCAGGCGCACGAAGACGTCGACCCGGCCGGTGGAGCTCTTGGGGTTGGCGCGGCCGGAGACGCCGGGGGGCAGGGCGAGCCGCTCCTGCAGCTCAGCGATGTAGACGCAGCCCTTCTCCAGCACCGCACCGCGGGTCAGATCCAACTCGTGCATGGCCACGTCGGCGAGCCGTTCGCGCACCGTGCGGCCGAGGCCCGGCAGGAAGCTCGCCCGCACGCGCCAGCACCGCCCGCCGAGCCGCAGGTCCAGGCTCGCCGGCTGGGTCTGGTCCGGCAGCCAGGGGCTCTGCGAGGCGATGGCGCCCGAGCCGCACAGCTCCACGAGCGTCTGGTAGGGGAGGATGCCCGCGGGCGGGTCGGAGGCCGTCATGGGACGCGGGACACTCTAGGCGCGGACGCGGCTTGGCAAGAGGGTCAGCCGGGCGTCAGCCGCCGGCTCGCCGCAGCCTTCGCCGCGGCCGCCGTCCAGCCGTGGTGGGCCGAAGGGGAAACGGGCGCCGGCTCGGCATGGCGGCGCCGACGGCCCTAGGCCGGCGTCGGCCCGCGCAGGAAATCGACCTTCGCCGCTCCCCAGGTCCGCGTGTCGAGCGCGGTGAAGCCGTCCGGCGGCGGGCCCTCTTCCTCGGCCGCCCGCTCCCAGACGCACACGGCGCCCGCCGCCAGCCATCCTCCGGCCGTCAGCGCCGCCAGCGCGCGCTCGCCCGGCCCCTTCCGGTAGGGCGGGTCGAGAAAGGCGAGGTCGAAGGTCGGACCGGCGCTCGCGGGTCGCGCGCCGAGGTCGGTGGCGTCGCGGCGGTGGATGCGGCTCGCGCCGAAGAGGTCCAGCGCCTCCTGGTTGTCGCGGATCGCGCCGCGGGCGTTCGCGTCCGTCTCGACGAAGAGCGCGAAGGCCGCTCCCCGCGACAGCGCCTCGAAGCCCAGCGCGCCCGAGCCCGCGAACAGGTCGATCACCCGCAGGCCCTCCCATGGCCGGCTCCAGGGCGCGTGGGCCAGGACGTCGAACAGCGCCTGCCGCGTCCGGTCGGACGTCGGCCGCGTGGTCGAGCCCGGCGGCGCGGCCAGGGTCCGGCCGCGGAAGCGCCCCGACACGATCCTCAAGCCTGGACGTCCATCGGCGCGACCCTAGCCGCCGCGCCCGCGCTCGCCGCGGCGCTCCAGCCAGGGCATCACGATCCGCCGCAGGACGGCCACCGCGACCGACATCGCCACCGCTCCATAGACCAGCGGGGCCCCGAAGCCCCGGCCGCTGAGCTGCGACATGACCAGGAAGAAGGCGGGCACGAAGAGCGCGATCAGCACACGCCCTAGCCTGTAGCGGCGGCTCACCGCGGCCTTCATCAGCCCGGGGCGGAACGCGGCGTAGGCCCAGGACGCGGCCTGGAACAGCCCGACCACCACCAGGCTCAGGCAGTAGAGCTGGAACGCCGCGGTCGACCCGCCCTCGTACACCAGCCGCGTCGTCGTGGGCAGGATCGCGACGCTGGCCAGCAGCCCCAGCGTCAGGGTTGTGAAGGGGGCGTCCACACGCTCCAGCCTCGCGAAGGTGTCGCGGTGAGCCGCCCAGTAGGCGGCGATCACCGAGAAGCTCAGCGCATAGGCGAACACCGACAGGCGCACCGCCTCCCAGAGCGAGGGGAGGTCGCTCCACGCGCCCCGGGGCCTGATCTCGAGCGCGGCCAGGGTGATGGCGATCGCGAAGACGCCGTCCGACAGCATGATCAGGCGGTCGAAGGCATGCCGCTCAAGGCGGAGCGGTAGCGGTTCGTGGGTGTCCAGCCCTTCGATCTCACCCATGCGCCGCCGCCTTGCGCGTGTCCGCACGCGCGGCCCACCGCCGGGCGAGCACCGGCAGGATGGCGGCCGCCGGGATCAGGAGCCCGAGGAGCCCGTGTCCCACGAGCGGCGACAGGACGCCCAGGCCGGTCGTGATCGGGGGAGAGAAGGCCAGGATCGCGGCCACGACCCACCGCACGCGGGGGCCGATAGGCTCCTGCATGAGCCGCTGGCGGCCGCTCGCATACAGCCAAGCGGCGGCGTTGAAGATCCCGATCAGGCCGAGCAGGCCGATGTAGAGCCCGATGATCGGCGGCGCGTTCAGGGCCTCGCTGTAGAGCCGCGTCAGGAATGGGATCAGCGTGATGAGGCCGAGCGAGATCAGCCCCAGCGCGCTCAGCGTGAAGTCGGTGCGCGCGAAGCGACCGTACATCTGCCGGTGGCTCGCCCAGAAGATCGCGATGGAGAAGAAGCTCCAGAAGTAGGCGAAGAAGGCGGCGCCGGAGCCTTCGAGCAGGCCAGGGATCGAGTGGTCCCAGTTCGGCGGCGCCCGTAGCTCCAGCGCCAGGAGCGTCAGCGCGATGGCGAAGACGCCGTCCGACAGCATCATCTGCCGTTCGAGCGCGTAGTCGTGCACGCGCGTCTCGCCGTCCAGCATGTCCATCCAGGCCCTCCGCCTCCACCTTCGCCAAGGCCGCCGGCGTCTGTCCAGACCGGGAGGCGCTTTCGGATTAGTCCTTGCGCGGAGGCCGGCGGGGACCGGGCTTGCGCGGCGTGCGGCGCATCGGCGGGGTCAGCTCCAGCCCCGCCTTCCGCTTGCCGCCCGGCTCCATCAGGAAGTCCACCCGCGCCAGGCCCGCACAATCGCACGCCCGGAAAGCCTCAAGCGCCATCCTGCGGATGTCCTTGATCTCCCGCGGCGTCAGCTTTGCCGGACTGATCGAAACACTCTCATCCGGC
>CAZZZR010000260.1:0-3508 GCA_964658605.1 uncultured Caulobacter sp.
CCAGCGCGCGGTTCTGCACGTCGGCGTCCAGGCTCAGCACCACCTCGTCGCCGGGGGTGGAGGGGATGTCGCCGTTCGGGTCCTCCTTGATGACGCGGCCGACGCTGTCGACCTCGACCTTCTGCGCGCCCGCCTTGCCGCGCAGCGCCTGATCCAGCGACTTCTCGACACCCGCCTTGCCGATGCGGAAGCCCGGGTGGTGGAGGAGCGGGTTGTCGTCGCCGTTCGCGTCCTCCCGCGCCAGGTCGTCGGCGGTGATGCGCGAGACGTAGCCGACCACATGGCTGAAGGCGCCGCCGAAGGGATAGACCCGCGCCTCGCCCATCTCGGCGATCACGCCGGGCAGCTCGGGCGCCCGCACGCTGACGCGGCTGAACTCCTCCCAGCTGAGGTCCGTGGCGACCGCCACGGGGGCGGAGCGGGGGGCGGCGGCCAGCTC
This sequence comes from uncultured Caulobacter sp., assembly GCA_964658605.1. Classification (GTDB taxonomy): domain Bacteria; phylum Pseudomonadota; class Alphaproteobacteria; order Caulobacterales; family Caulobacteraceae; genus JASLDZ01. Next base: position 440 of record CAZZZR010000260.1, read on the forward strand.
CTTGGCGAGCTGCGCCTGCTTTTCGGGCGTGATCGGGATCAGCGTGGCGAGCGCGGCCAGGGTGCCGGGCACGTCCTTGGCCTCGTCGCGCCGCATCAGAAGCCGCAGGTCGGGGCGGTTGGAGGCGATGGCGACGCCGTTCCTGTCCACGATCAGGCCGCGCGGCGGCGGCCGCAGGCGGAAGTTGAACTGGTTGGCGCTGGAGAGGGTCGAATACTTCTGCGCCTCGACCACCTGCAGGTCGAGGAGGCGGCCGCCGAGCGCGAGCACGCCCACGCCCGCAAAGCCTCCCAGGAGGAAGGTGCGCCGGTGGAACATCGCCTGACGGGCGTTCACCTCGTCGTAGATGAGGGACGGTTCCATGGTCACGGCGCAGCGATCCTAGCGGAAGCGGACGTCCGCGTCTTCGAAGCGGTCGATAAGCCGTCTCGCGAGCGGAAAAAGGGCCACGGTGAAGGCGAACTGCACGGCGACCCCGACCGGATCGGGGGGCACGTGGGCGTCCAGCATGGCGAAGAGGTAGGCGGCGCCGAAGGCCAGGGCGGTGGCCCCCAGGTACCAGACCGCCAGCACCGTCCCGCTCTGCCCCGCCATCAGGCTGCGCGCCGTCAGCGCCACGCCGTAGGCCAGGATCAGCGCCAGCGACCACAGCCCCAGCGCCCCGCCCCAAAACAGGTCCAGGAACAGGCCCGCTATGAGCAGCAGGAAGGGTCCCAGCACCGAGGGTCGAATCACCGCCCAGGCGAAGGCCAGCACCATGGGGAAGACCGGCTCGGGCAGGGCCATGCCGAACAGGCGCACGGGCATCCCCAGGAGCACGGTGCCGACGATGGCCAGGAGCGTCGGCGCCACCAGCCAGCTCCAGGGTTGCAGGCCGGCCATCAGGGCGCGTCCGGAATGGGCTTCATCGTCCCGGTCTCCAGCGCGCGGCGCACGGCGGGGGAGACGGGAGGCTTGGCCGGCTTTGGCTTGGGCTTAGGCTTGGCCTTGGCGACCTTCGCTTCCTTCCGCTCATCCCCGCGGACGCGCGGACCCAGGCTTTGCTTCGCTGAGCTCAGGGCAGGACTTGCGGGCTTCGGCTCGGCGCTCGTGGCGGGAAGCAAGCCTGGGTCCCCGCCTTCGCGGGGATGAGCGGATGAAAGAGGTGGCGCAGCGGGCTTGGTGCTCGCCGGGGCGGTCGCGCTCCCGCTCGCCGCTGTCCCGTTCGGGACCGTGGCCGCGGTCGGAGGCGCGGTCTTGGCCGACAGGGCCGCCTCCAGCTGCGCCTGCTGGGTGGGATCGAGCGGCGGAGGCGACTTGGCCGCCAGCGCCTCGGCGTCGACCAGCTTGCCGAAGTCCTGGAAGTCCAGCATCCGCACGTAGTCGATCGCCTCGCGGTCGGCGTAGAGGCGCACGCGCCAGACGCCGCGCAGGTCCTTGGCCGCCACGCCCACCGGCAGGCCGCGCGGATAGACCCCGCCGTCGCCCGAGGTGAGGATCAGATCGCCCTCGTGAACCGGGTCCTGCCCGCGCAGATACTCAAGCCTTGGGCTCGGGCCGCCGTCGCCCGTGAGGATCGAGCGGGCGTTGTTGCGGTCGATCAGCACCGGCACGCGGCTCTCCACGTCGGTGAGCAGGAGCACGCGGCTGGCGTCCTTCGACACGCCCACGACCCGGCCGACCAGCCCGTGCTCGCTCATCACCGGATCGCCCGCCTTGACGCCCGCGTCCGCGCCCGCGTCGGCCAGGCGGGCGTTGGAGAAGGGGCCGCGCGCGTCCGAGACCACGCGCGCCGCGATCGAGGGGATGGGCGGCTCGGTGCGCAGCTTCAGCAGCGCCTCGTAGCGGGTGTTGACGTTCTTCAGCGCGATGGCCGCGTCGCGCCAGCGCTCCAGCTCCTTCACCCGCGCGCGCAGGCGCCGGTTCTCGGACACCGCGAAGAAGTAGCCCTTCACCTCGGTGGAGGCGTCGGCCAGCCAGCGCACGGGGGTGGCGAGCACGCCGGCGACGGGCTCGATCAGCTCGTCGAACTCGTTGCGCGCGCCGCCGTAGCCGCCCGGGCCGATGTGGTCGCGCCGGTCGGCGAGTAGCAGGAACAGCGCGATCAGGGCGGCGACGATGGTCGCGGCCACGCCCGCCCAGATCAGCGGCGCCCGTCGCTCCTGCAGGGGATCGCGGAAGGCCACGCCGGCTCCCTCGTGCGCGCTGCGGGCGACTCAGCCGCCGCCCGGAACAAGGATGGGGTCAGGCCAGCGAGGCGTCGAGCACGCCCTTCATCCACTTGGGATGCTCGAGCACCTTGCCGCATCCGAGCGCGACGCAGGAGAGCGGGTCGTCGGCGACGGTGACGGGCAGGCCGGTGTGGTCGCGGATCTCGGTGTCGAGCCCGCGCAGGAGGGCGCCGCCGCCGGTGAGCATGATGCCCTTGTCGGCGATGTCGGCGGCGAGCTCGGGCGGCGTGGACTCCAGCGCCACCTTCACCGCCTCCACGATCTGCGTCACGGGCTCGGCGATCGCCTCGGCCGCCTGCTTCTCGGTCACGCGCACTTCGCGCGGCACGCCCTGCATCAGGTCGCGGCCCTTCACCTCGATGGCGAGGCCTTCGCCCTCGGCGGGGGCGCGGGCGGTGCCGATCTCCTTCTTGATCCGCTCGGCGGTGGTCTCGCCGATCAGGAGGTTATGGTGGCGGCGCATGTAGCTGATGATCGCCTCGTCCATCTTGTCGCCGCCCACGCGCACCGAGCGCGAATAGACGATGCCCGACAGACTCAGCACCGCCACCTCGGTGGTGCCGCCGCCGATGTCGACCACCATGGAGCCGGTGGGCTCGTGGATCGGCAGGCCCGCGCCGATCGCCGCCGCCATCGGCTCGTCGATCAGGCCCACGCGGCGGGCCGAGGCGTTCAGGCACGAGTCGTTGATGGCGCGGCGCTCGACGGCGGTCGCGCCGGAGGGGACGCACACGATCACCTTGGGGTTCACGAAGCCCTTGCGGTTATGCACCTTGCGGATGAAGTGCTTGATCATCTCCTCGGCCACTTCGAAGTCGGCGATCACCCCGTCGCGCATGGGGCGGATCGCCTCCATGTG
>CAZZZR010000261.1:0-3484 GCA_964658605.1 uncultured Caulobacter sp.
CCGCGGCCTTGGCGGCGCGCACGGCCGCGAAGGCCTGAGCGGGCGCGAGGTCCGGGTGCAGGAGCGGGGCGCGCAGCATCGGGTTCGTCGCGCGCTCCTCGCCGATGGTGGTCGGAACGGTCGGGCGGCCGGCGTCCCGCGCGGCGAAGACCCCCTCCGCGCGCGCCGCCACGGCGGGGTCGCCGTCCACCGAGAGGGCGAAGCGGGCGTTGGCCGCGGTGTATTCGTGCGCGCACCACACGACGGTCTCCGGGGGCAGGGCGGACAGCCTCCGCAGGCTGGCCCACATCTGCTCGGGCGTCCCCTCGAACAGCCGTCCGCAGCCCAGCGCGAACAGCGTGTCGCCCACGAACGCCGCGCCCGCGCCGACGTAGCTGACGTGGCCCAGCGTGTGGCCGCCCGTCTCCAGCACCGTGAGCCGCGTCTCGCCCAGATCGACCGTGTCGCCATCGGCCACCACGCGGTCGGGCGGGAAGACGCGCGAGACCTCCGCCGGCCCGACCACCTGCGCGCCCGTGGCCGCCTTGATCGCGGCGTTCCCCTGCGTGTGGTCGGGGTGCCAGTGGGTGTTGAGCACGAGGTCGATCCCCCAGCCCGCGGCCCGCGCGTCGGCCAGCACCGCCTCGCCGTCGGGCGCGTCCACCGCCGCCACCCGCCCCGACGCCGCGTCGCGGACGAGGAAGCCGTAGTTGTCCTGCAGGCAGGGGAAGAGGCGCACCTGGATCGGCATGGCGGAGGGCTCCGGGCTCGGACGACGCATCCGCCGCCCGCGACTTGCCCTATAAGGCCGCTTGGGTCGCGAGGGACAAGCATGCGCCGCTCCGTGGAGGAGCTTCACGCCTTCTACGCCGGGCCGCTGGGTGCGGCCGCGGTGGCCGCGGTGCGTCCGCGGCTCGTGGAGGCCTGGGGCGACGCGCGGGGGCTGGACGTGCTGGCGGTCGGCTACGGCGGCCCGCTGACGCCGCCCTGGCCGGACGCCCGTCGCGTGGTGGCCGCCATGCCGCAAGGCGGGGGCGCCCACGCCTGGCCTCCGCTCGCCCGCAACGTCGCGGCCCTGGTCGAGGAGGGCGCCCTGCCCTTCCCGAACGCCCTGTTCGACCGCGTGCTTGTCGCGCACCTCCTTGAGGAGGCCGAGGATCCGCTGGGCTGGCTGGGGGAGGCCGCGCGCGTGCTCGCGCCGGCCGGACGGCTGATGTGCGTGGCCGCCTCCCGCTCCGGCGCGTGGGCGCGGGCGGAGGGAACGCCGTTCGGCCATGGGCGACCCTACAGCCGCACGCAACTGATGGCGGCGCTCAGGACGGCGGGGCTCGAGCCGCAGGGCTCGGCGCGGGTGCTGTACGCGCCGCCGCTGGCCGCGCTCGCGCCCGCCGCGCCGGTGTTCGAGGCGGCGGGCCGCGCCCTGCGCTCGCCGCTGTCGGGGCTCGTGATGGTCGAGGCGGTCAAACACGCCTTCGCGCCACGTCCCGCGGGACGCCGGGCGCGCGTCCGCTCGCGACCCGCGTTCGCGCCCGCGGCGATCGGCGCCCGTCGCCAAGCTTGGCCTTCGCGCTGATCTCCGTATATCCAAGGGCGACCGTCGCAGGAGGCGTCCACGCATGAAGCTCATCACCGCCATCATCAAGCCGAGCCGGCTCGACGCGGTGCTGGATGCGGTGACGGAGGTCGGCGCCTCGGGCCTGACCGTCACGGAGGTGCGCGGCTACGGCCGCCAGCGGGGCAAGACCGAGGTGTATCGCGGCGCCGAGTACGAGGTGAAGCTGCTGCCCAAGGTGCGGATCGAGGCGGCCGTCACCGACGACATCGTCGACCGCGTGGTCGAGGCGGTGGCGCGGGCCGCCAACACCGGCAAGATCGGCGACGGCAAGGTGTTCGTGGTCGACCTCGAGCAGGCGCTGCGGATCCGGACCGGCGAGCGCGACGACGCGGCCATCGCGGGCTGATCCGCGGCCATCGCGGAAGGAGGGTTTGGCATGGCCCGGCCGCCCGGCTATCAGGCGCGGTCCCTGTTCAACGAAGCGCCTCCGATGTCAGACACGCCTCCCGACCGCCTCTGCGCCAATCCCTCCAGCCCCTTCCACGACGAGGCCACCCTCGCGCGCGGCGTCGGCGTGCGTTTCAAGGGTGTCGAGAAGACCAACGTCGAGGAATACTGCGTCAGCGAGGGATGGGTGCGTCTGACCCTGGGCAAGCGCCTCGACCGCAAGGGCGACCCCATGACCCAGAAGCTGCAGGGCGAGGTCGAACCCTACTTCCGCGACGCCGACCCGGCCGCCTGATCCGGCGGCCCTAGGCGGCGCCCAGCTCGGCGAACAGCGTGCGCCACTGGGCGACGACCGCGGGCTTGGAGAAGTCGCGCGCCACCCGGTCCAGCCCCGCCTCGCGCAGCCGCCGCCGCAGGGAGGCGTCGTCCAGCAGGCGGCGCACGGCGGCGGCGAGCGCGGCGTGGTCGTCCACCGGCGTGAGCAGCCCGTCTTCGCCGTCGCGCACCAGGGCGGCGGGCCCGGCTGAGGCGGCCGCTACCAGGGGCAGGCCGTGCGCCCAGGCCTGGATCACCACATTGCCCAGGGGCTCGAACCGCGAAGGGAAGACGCAGACGTCGGCCGCGCGGTAGAGGGCGGCCGCGTCCGACCGCCAGCCCAGGAAGCGCACCCGGTCGGCGACGCACAGCTCGATCGCCAGCCGCTTCAGCCGCCCTTCCAGGAGGCCCGCGCCCGCGATCCACAGCCAGGCGTCGGGCAGCTGGCCCAACGCCCGCAGCGCCACGTCGTGCGCCTTCACTTTGTGCAGCCGCCCCATGGCGAGCAGCAGCGGGACGCCCTCGGGGGTATCGAACGTCGCGCGGTCGATCGCGGGCTCCGGCCCCGCCTGCGCGAAGTTGGCGATGTAGCGCACGCGCCGCGCCGGCCAGCCGTTGCCCACGATGTAGTCGACGATGTTGGGCGTGTTGGCCACGAGCATGTCGCAGCCCTTGTAGTATTTCAGGTCGTAGTAGCCGCCGAGCCGGCCCACCCGCTTCCACGGCCCCTTGGGCGCGAACCGTCCCGCCCGGTTCATCCACTGCAAGAGAAGACTCGCCTTCAGCGTGCGCGCGGTGCGCGCGATGCGGGGTCGGGTGGTGAGGTCGAGCGGGCCGCCGAACGGCGCCTCCACGGCGGGCACGTGGCCTTCCGCCAGCGCCGCCTCCCGCGCCGCATGCGGCCGGATCACCGCCCCCTGCTCGACCCCATCCTCCGACAGCGCGCGCACGAGGTCGACGAAATAGGTCTCGGCCCCGCCGTCCTTGTCGGACCCCATGAGGTGCAGCACGGTCACGGGAGGGGTGCGTAGCGGCGCGGAGCTTGGGGGGCAAGGCGGGGGAGGGAGAACTGGACGGGGCGAGACGAGGGCGACGCCCCGGTCTCGCTTTGCTTCCTCTTCCCTTGCCTGAGCCCCAGCCCAGTGTTCGACGCGCCGCAGGCTCGTCGAAATCTTCAAGGACGCCCTG
>CAZZZR010000262.1:0-3479 GCA_964658605.1 uncultured Caulobacter sp.
GTATTTCTACTGAAATGTCAGTCGATTTAGAGCAACTAGCTCTATTGCGCGGCGAACTATAGCAGAATATCTGCCGCGCATGAGGCGGGCGCGATCCATTCTTGTAGCGGGGCTGCTGGCGACGTCCACGGCGGCGCACGCGCAGACGGGGCGGCCCGATGCACCTGTCCCGGACACGCCGGTCGTCTCGGAAGTGACGGTCACGGCCGATCCAGCAGGCCTCTTGGAGCGCCGCGTCACGCGCAGCGTAACCGGCCTACCGCAGACTTTGCTAGAGACGCCGCGCTCGGCCACCTTCGCCAGCGCCGCTACGCTCGACCGCTACGGCGTCCGCACCATCGATGCCCTGACCGCCGTCTCGCCCGGCGCCTTCACCGACAGCTACTACGGCGTGGCGGGCGCGCTGGCGCTGCGCGGCACGCTGGCGGAGACCTATTTCGACGGCTTCAAGCGGATCGAGAACCGCGGCACCTACGCCACGCCGCTGGGCGCCGCCGAACGGGTGGAGATCGTGCGCGGACCGCCGACGCCGCTCTACGGCCCGGGCAAGGTCGGCGGCTTCCTGAACATCACGCCCAAGACCGCCCGCGATCCCGAGCGCGGCTTCCCCGACCGGCCCTATGGCTCGGTTGAGGCGGGGGGCGGCGCCTACGGCTACGGTCTCTTGGACGCCGAGTTCGCCACACCCTTCCGCCTGGGCGACCGCCGGGGCGGCGCTTACCTCTACGCCGAAGGAGAGATCGGCCCGGAGTACTACCGCAACATCGACCCCCGGCATCTCCTGCTGCAGGCCGCCGCCGACCTCGACCTCGCGCCCGGCTGGCGCGCCTCGGCCTCCACCGAGTTCTTCCACGAGGAGGGGCAGGACCAGACCATCGGCTGGAACCGGCTGACGCAGGATCTCGTCGACCATGGAACCTACATCACCGGCCGCGACACCACGCTGAAGGATCTGGACGGCAACGGCCGGCTGACGCCCAACGAGATCGGAGCGGGAGGGCTCCTGGCCGGCTATTTCGGCTTCCCGCCGGGCGCCGACCCGCGCTTCACCCTCGACACCGGCGTGGGAACGACCAAGCTCGACCGCCGCACGGTCTTCAAGTCCGAGCGCGACTTCTCGAACACCGACACCCACACGGTGCTAGCCGGACTGACGCGTTCCTTGGCGGGCGGCGACCAGCTGTCGCTGCAGGTGTTCTACGACGACCTCGCCAACAGCCGCTTCGTCTCCTACGGCTTTCCCGCCGACTATCAGGCGCGGACGGTGGAGACGCGCGCGTCCTGGACCGCCGCGCGCGACCTCGGTCCCGTCCACCTCGACACCATCGCAGGCGGCTCCTTCCGCTGGTACGACGGTCGCCAGCGGGAGAGCTTCAACGGCGGGAACCTGGCGTTGGACCGCCGCGACCTCAGCTACGGCCCGACGCCCACCGACATCCTCGACGATCCGTTCTCGACGGAGCCCTGCGGCTGCGGCCTGACGTGGGAGACCGACGTCCATAGCCGCTACACCGACGGCGGCCTCTTCGGGCAGGCGCTCGCCAAGTGGGCGCGGTTCGAGCTGCAGGGCGGCGTGCGCTACGACGCCTACGACCTGAACAGCCGTGACGACGGCACGGTGGTCTTCGGGGTCACGCCCGGGCAGCGCTATTCCGTGAGCGACGACGGCTGGAGTTGGAACGGGTCGCTCGCCTACGCCGCGCCCTTCGGCCTGCGCCCCTATGTGACGCTCGCCCGGACCCAGGCGCTGGAGCTGAGCCAGGCGGGGGGCGTCGCGCCGCAACTGATCGCGTCCGGCGCGTGGCTCTCGACCTCATACCTGTCCGAGGCGGGGGTGAAGTGGCGGCTTTTCGACTCGCGGCTGACAGGTTCGATCGACGTCTACCGCCAGACGCGCACCCAGCTCGGGCAGGGCAACAGCGTGGCGGGCGTGCGCGGCGAGGGGGCGGAGCTGGAGGCGCGCTGGCTCGCCACCCGCCAGTGGAGCCTGCAGTTCGCGGGAAATCTGCAGCGCTCCACCGTGCGCGGGCCGGACAACGCCTTCACCGTCATCCCGCCGACGACCGCGGGCGTCGCGCCGCAGGACGGCTACGGCGGCGGCTACGTCGTCTACGCCCTGAGCCAGCTCGTGCCCGGCGACTACACCGACACCGAGATCCCCCACTATGTCGCGAGCCTGCACGCGACCTGGACGGGCGACCGGCACGACTGGGGCCAGCTGGGCGTGACGGGCGGCGCCACGGCGATCGGTCATACGCAGGGCGTGATCCCGGGCGCTGTGCGGCTGCCGGCCTATGCGCTGTTCGATCTCTCGGGCTTCTATGCACGGGGGCCGTGGCGGCTGACCGCCAACATCGACAACCTGTTCGATCGCATGGCGTTCACGCCGGTGGCGGACGTCTACGCCGAGGTCGCCGCCCTGCCGATCCAGGGACGAACCTGGCGATTGAGGATCAAGCGTGACTTCTGACGTGAGAGAGGCGCCCCGCGCCTGGCTGGCGCTCGCGGCCCTGTCGGCGCTGTTCTTCCAGATCACGGCCGCGACCTTCACCTCGCTGGGCGTGGTGCTGCCCGCCATGATCGGCGAGCTGAAGTGGAGCTGGGGCGACGCGGGCCTGGGCTTCACCCTGCTCGCCGTCGCTTGCGGGCTGGCGAGCCTGGCGCCCACGGTGGTGCTGCGCACCTTCGGCCCCCGCACGACGCTGGTCGGCGGCGGGCTGGTGCTGGCGGCCGGCCTGGCGCTGTTCGCCATAGGACGAGGCGTGGGGACGTTCTGGATCGGCGCGGCGCTGGCCGGCGTCGGCTTCGCGCTCGCCGCCATCATACCCGGCGCCTTCGTCCTGGCTCGCAGCTTCCGCCGTCCTTCCCTCGCGATGGGACTCTACTTCACGGCAGGCGGCCTCGGGGGCGCGGCCGGGCCCTTGCTCGGGCGCCTCGGCGTGGAGCACGCCTGGCGCGGCTATTGGTGGACGATGGCTGCGGCGACCCTCGTGCTGGCCGCCCTGGCCGCGACCGCCGTCGATCCCGCCTGGACCCGAGACCGCGACGCGCCGGGCGAACGGCCGGCTGAGGGGTGGGGCGTCAAGCCTGCGCTCTCCGCCCCAGCCTTCTGGGTCGTCGTCTTCGCCTACACCGCCTACCTGCTGGGCGGCGTGACCGTGGCCTATGCCGCGCCGGCGCACCTGGCCGAACGGGGCGTCGCAGCGGGGGCGGCGGCGGGGCTGCTGGCGGCGGAGAACCTCGTCAACGCCCTGGCGCGGGCAGTGGGCGGCCTGCTGGGCGAGCGGGTCGATCCGCGCAAGCTTACGGTGGGCGCGCTGCTGCTGATGGTGGCGGGGCTCGCCGGACTGGCGCTGACTCGCGGCGGCCCGCTGACGGCGCTCTACGTCGTGGGCGTGGGCGCCGGCTACGGCCTGAGCTATCTCGCCACGGCGGGGTTGCTGCTCCGCTGGTTCGGGCCGCGGCGGAACCTGGAGCTG
>CAZZZR010000263.1:0-3453 GCA_964658605.1 uncultured Caulobacter sp.
CACCTACCGCTACGCCTTAGGAACTTGGGACGACGTTCTTACACAGCCTCGACTCGGTCCATACGCGCACGAATGACCCTGTGAGGACGGCCGCCATGGCGCGCGACGGCGCCCTCTACACCTGCCAGGCCTGTGGGGCGGTCCACACCAAGTGGTCGGGCCAGTGCTCGGCCTGCGGCGGGTGGAACACGCTCGTGGAGGAGCTGCAGGCCTCGCGCCCGCCAGGAGCGCTGGCGCCCGCCAAAGCCAAGCGCACGGCTGGGCTGGCGTTCGAGACGCTGGACGCGCAGACGCCCACGCCGCCTCGCATCGCCACCGGGATCGGGGAGTTCGACCGGGTGTGCGGCGGCGGCGTCGTGCCCGGCTCGGCGATCCTGGTGGGTGGAGACCCCGGCGTGGGCAAGTCGACGCTGCTGCTGCAGGTCTGCGCCTCAGCGGCCTTGGGCGGCGCACGCGTGGCCTACGTCTCGGGCGAGGAGGCGGTGGAGCAGGTGCGGGCGCGGGCGCAGCGCATGGGCGTGGGCGCCGCCGCGGTGCAGCTCGCCGCCGAGACGAACCTGCGCACCATCACCGACGGGCTGAAGCGCGAGCCGTTCGACCTCGTGGTCATCGATTCGATCCAGACCCTGTGGAGCGACCAGATCGAGGCGGGCCCCGGCAGCGTCAGCCAGGTCCGCGCCGCCGCCGCCGAGCTGGTGCGGCTGGCCAAGTCCCGGCGCATGGCGGTGGTGCTCGTCGGCCACGTCACCAAGGACGGCCAGATCGCCGGTCCCCGCGTGGTCGAGCACATGGTCGACGCGGTGCTCAGCTTTGAGGGCGAGCGCGGCTATCCGTTCCGCATCCTGCGCGGCGCCAAGAACCGCTTCGGCGCCACCGACGAGATCGGCGTGTTCGAGATGGGCGACGTGGGGCTGCGCGAGGTGAAGAACCCCAGCGCCTTTTTCCTCAACGAAGGCGGCGAGCGGGCCGCGGGGGCGGCGGTGTTCGCCGGCATCGAGGGGTCGCGCCCCGTGCTGGTGGAGTTCCAGGCGCTCGTGGCGCCCAGCGCCTACGGCACGCCCCGCCGGGCGGTCGTGGGCTGGGACTCCGGACGGCTCGCCATGGTGCTGGCGGTGCTGGAGGCGCGCTGCGGGATCGGCTTTAGCGACCGCGACATCTACCTGAACGTGGCGGGCGGCCTTCGCATCAGCGAGCCCGCCGCCGACCTCGCCGCCGCAGCCGCGCTGGTCTCCTCGCAGACCGAGCAGGCGCTGCCGCAGGACTGCGTGGTGTTCGGCGAGATCAGCCTCTCGGGCGAGGTCCGCAGCGTCGGCCGCAGCGACGCCCGGCTGCGGGAGGCCGCCAAGCTGGGCTTCACGCGCGCCCTGTGTCCGGCGGGCGCGGCGGAGGGGCATGGGGTGCGGCTGAGCCCGCTGTCGCGGCTGAACGACGCCGTGCGACAGATTGGCGACGACAACTGGGCCTAAGCTCCCTATATGCGCGGACGCCGGGGCAGATAAGGGTAACGGACCTTACGTGACCGCCTTCGACGTCGTCGCCATCCTGATGGTCGCCGTCTCCGCCCTGATCGGGTTCGCCCGGGGCGCGGTGCGCGAGGTCGTGACCCTGGTCGCCTTCGGCGCGGCCGCGGTCATCGCCCTCCTGGCGCTGCCGTTCACCGCGCCGGTGATGCGCGCGGTCGTGCACAAGCCGGCCTGGGCGGGCGCGGCCTCCGCGGTCGTGGTGGTGTTCGTGCTGGTCTACGTGCTGCTGCGCGTGTTCGGCGGACAGCTCGCGCGGTTTCTGCACGCCTCGAATCTGGGCGGACCCGACCGGGCGCTGGGCGCGGGGGTGGGCGTGGCGCGGGCGCTGGTGGCGCTGGGCGGCTTCTTCCTGCTCTACGACAAGGCCATGCCCCGCGACCTCTCGCCCGGCTGGATCACCGGCGGCGCGACCTGGCCCGTGGCGCGCGCCTCCGGCCATGCGCTGGAGAAGCTGGCGCCGCAGGGCGGCCGGCTGTCGGACGGCGTGGGCCGGCTGATGCGCGACAACGTCAAGTCCGGCTTCGGCGTACCCGACGCGGACACCGAGGACGACGGGGGCGGGGTCCAGCTCGGCGGCTCGGACGGGTCCGACGCCGTCGGCGAAGCTGCACCGACGCCGCGCCGCATCCCGCGAAAGGCCGACTCGGATGACAACCGTCGCGGCCTGCAGGTGCGCCTGACAGACGACCGGCGCCCCCGCCGTCCGCATGCGCGCGCCACTGGCGACGAGGAGTCCCCGCGATGAACGTGGTCTCGGAAACCGCCGAGCATTGGGTCCGCGACCCCGACGACGACACCCCCCGCCTCGAATGCGGCGTGTTCGGCGTCTGGAACATGGAGGACGCCTCGGCCGTCGTCGCGCTCGGCCTGCACGCCCTGCAGCACCGCGGCCAGGAGGCCTGCGGCATGGCCAGCTTCGACGGCCAGCGCTTCGCCACCGAGCGCCACATGGGCCACGTGGGCGAGGCGTTCGGCAAGGGCGACCTCACCGCCCGCCTGCCCGGCTACGCCGCCATCGGCCACACCCGCTACGCCACCGCCGGCGGACACGCGATCAGGAACGTGCAGCCGATGTTCGCCGACCTGGACGGGGGCGGCATCGCCATCGCCCACAACGGCAACCTGACCAACTTCCTGACGCTGCGCCGCCAGCTTGTCTCGGAAGGCTCGATCTTCCAGTCGACCTCGGACTCCGAGGTGATCCTGCATCTCGTGGCGCGGAGCCGGAAGACGCGGGTGGTGGACCGCTTCATCAACGCCCTGCACGAGATCGAGGGCGGCTACGCGCTGGTGGCGCTCACCAACACCCGCCTGATCGGCGCACGCGACCCGCTCGGCATCCGCCCGCTGGTGCTGGGCGCGATCGAGACGCCAGGCCTTCCGGGCGTCGCCAAACCCGCGCTGAAGTACGTGCTGGCCAGCGAAACCTGCGCCTTGGAGATGGTCGGCGCCCGCTTCGTGCGCGACGTCGAGCCCGGCGAGGTGGTGGTGATCTCCGACTCCGGGGTGGAGAGCCTCCAGCCCTTCCCCGCCGCCCGCGCGCGGCCCTGCCTGTTCGAGTACGTCTACTTCTCGCGCCCCGACTCGGTGGTGAACGGCAAGAGCGTCTACGATGTGCGCAAGCGCATGGGCGCGCGTCTGGCCGAGGAGACGGGCGTCGACGCCGACGTGGTGGTGCCGGTGCCTGACTCAGGGGTGCCCGCCGCCCTGGGCTACGCGCAAGGCTCGGGCATCCCCTACGAGCTCGGCATCATCCGCGGCCACTACGTCGGCCGCACCTTCATCCAGCCGACCCAGGGCGTCCGGGAGCTCGGCGTGCGCATGAAGCACAGCCCCAACCGTGCGGTGCTGGAGGGCAAGCGGGTGGTGCTGATTGACGACTCGATCGTGCGCGGCACCACCAGCGTGAAGATCGTGCGCATGGTGCGCG
>CAZZZR010000264.1:0-1016 GCA_964658605.1 uncultured Caulobacter sp.
CCGCCCTGCCGGAAGGCGTGGAGCCGCGCCGCATGGGGCTGGTGGAGGCGATCGAGGAGACGCACGCCTTCCTCAGCCTCCGCGCCTGACCGTCACGCGGCCGTCGCTTGAGGCCGCGAGGATGCGGGGCTAAGCCGCCGCAGTCCCGCCGGAGCCCGCGCCCGTGATCCTGACCCGCGTCCTCGCCCTCTCCGCAGCGCTCGCCGCGTTCTCCGGCGCCGCCCTGGCGCAGACCGCGCCCTCGACGCCGGCCACGGCGGCCGTCGAGCAGGCGCCCAAGCGGCTGCCGGGCTACCTGGGCGCCGATGGCGTGCCGGACGCGTCCAAGTTCCTGCCGCCCGTCCCGGCCGACGGCTCGCGCACCGAACAGCGGGACTTCGCCGTCTTCATGGAGACGCGCAAGCTGGAGGGGTCGGACCGCTGGAAGCAGGCGGCGGCCGACGCGGTGCAGACGCCCACGGCCTTCCTCTCCGACTTCACCTGCGCGCTGGGCGTCGAGCTGACGCCACAGACGGCCCCCGCCCTGACCAGGCTTATCTCGCGCGCGGGCGCCGACGCGGGATCGATCGTGAGCAAGGTCAAGGACGTCTACAAGCGGCCCCGCCCCTTCGTCGGCAACGCCCAGCCGATCTGCATCGAGCGCACCGATGCGCTGGCCAAGAGCCCCAGCTATCCGAGCGGGCACGCCACCGCCGGTTGGGCGTTCGGCCTGATCCTGGCGGAGCTCGCGCCTGACCGCGCCTCGGAGATCCTGGCCCGCGCGCGCAGCTACGGCGAGAGCCGGGTCGTCTGCGGCGTGCACTTCGTCAGCGACATCGACCAGGGCCGCGCCAACGGGTCCGCCCTGTTCGCGGCGGAGCAGTCCAACGCCGAGTTCCGCGCCGACCTGGCCGCCGCCAAGGCCGAACTCGACGCCCTGCGCAAAGCGGGGCCGCCGCCGGAAGGCGCGGTGTGCAAGGTGCAGGACGACGCCGCCGCCCACACGCCGTGGAAAGACTGACGCACGCGCCCGCTTC
>CAZZZR010000264.1:1026-3441 GCA_964658605.1 uncultured Caulobacter sp.
CGCTTCAGCCGGGCGCGTGCGCCTCCCAGACGACATGCCGCTCCAGCCGATGGCCCTTGGGCACGCCGGGATGGTCGAAGTCGAGGTCCGGGCGGCGCACCATGCCGATCCGCTCCATGACCGCCTGTGAGCGCAGGTTTTCGATCGCCGTAAACGCCGTCACCCGGCCGAAGCGCAGTCGCTCGAACGCGTGCGCGATCACGGCCCGCGCCGCCTCGCTCGCATAGCCTTGACCCCACGCATGGCGGGCCAGCCGCCAGCCGAGCTCGGGATCGCCGCCGAACGGCAGGTTCGCTTCGGTCGGCTTGACGCCCACGTGGCCGAGGAGGGCTCCGTCGGCTCGTCGTTCCACGGCGAAATTGCCCCAGCCGTGCGCGGCGATCGACGCGATGTGTCCGTCGATCGACGCGTCGCTCTCCTGCCGCGTCAAGGGCGTCGGGAAATGCTGCATCACCTCTGGATCGGCGTTCAGCGCGGCGTAGGGCTCCCGGTCCGCGTCCCGCCAGGATCGCAGGATCAGTCGCTCCGTCTGGATCACCGGCCTTCGAACACCTTCCGCGGCCCGATCGCCTCGTAGAGGTCGGTGCGGCGGTCGCGGAAGAAGCCCCAGGCGGCCCGGTGCGTGTGCAGGAAGTCGAGGTCGAAGCTCGCCGTCAGCACCCCCTCGTCCCCCCGCTCGAAGGCGGAGACGAGATCGCCCCGGTGGTCGGCGATGAAGGAGGAGCCGTAGAAGTCCTGCCCGCCCGCGCCGCCGGGCTCGTGTCCGATCCGGTTGGCGGCGGCGACGGGGATGACGTTGGAGACCGCGTGCCCCTGCATGGCGCGCCGCCACGGGTCCCGGGTGTCGAGCGAGCTGTCATGGGGCTCGCTGCCGATGGCGGTGGGATAGAGCAGCACCTCGGCGCCCATGGCGGTCATGGCGCGGGCGGCCTCGGGAAACCACTGGTCCCAGCAGATGCCCGTGCCGATCTTGCCGAACCGCGTGTCCCAGACCCGGAAGCCCGTGTCGCCGGGGCGGAAGTAGTATTTCTCCTGGTACCCCGGCCCGTCGGGGATGTGGCTCTTGCGGTAGACGCCGAGCAGGCTCCCGTCCGCGTCGGCCACCACCAGGCTGTTGTAGTAGTGCGGCCCGTCGCGCTCGTAGATCGAGATCGGGATGACGACGCCCAGCTCAGCCGCCAGCGGGGCGAGCGCGGTGACGCAGGGGTGCTCGCGCCAGGGGTGGGCGGTGGCGAACCACTTCTCCTCCTGCGTGACGCAGAAGTACGGCCCCTGGAACAGCTCCGACGGCAGGATCACCTGCGCGCCCTTCGCCGCCCCCTCGCGGATGAAGTCCGCCGTCTTGGCGATGTTGGCGTCCACGTCCTCGCCGTAGGAGGTCTGGATCACGCCGAGCGTCAGGGTGCGGGCCATCACGCGGGCTCTTGCTGGCTGATGCAATGGAAGCTGCCGCCGCCGGTGAGCAGCGCCCTTGACGGCAGGCCGATCGCCTCCCGCTCGGGGAACAAGGCGGAGAGCGCGTCCAGCGCCAGCGCGCTCCAGCGGTCTTCGTAGGTGGGCATGACCACCGCGCCGTTGGCGATGATGAAGTTCATGTGGCTGGCGGGTGCAGCCTCGCCGTCTGCGTCGAGGATGCGGCCGGGCGACGGGATGCGCGCGACCTGCAGCGCCGCGCCGCGCCCGTCCTTCATGCCCGCCAGCCGCTTGGCGCAGTCCTCGTAGACGGCCGCGTTCGGATCGTCGCGGCCGACGGCGACGGGGCAGGCGACCACACCGGGCGCGACGAAGCGCGCCAGGTTGTCGACGTGCCCGTCCGTATGGTCGTGAGCGAGACCGTCGCCCAGCCACAGCACCTTGCGCACGCCCAGAGCGTCGGCCAGGGCGGCCTCGGCGGCGGGCGCGTCCCAGCCGGGATTGCGGTTGGGGTTGAGCAGGCACTGGGCGGTGGTGAGCAGGCCGCCGAACCCGTCGTGGTCGACGGCGCCGCCCTCCAGCACGAAGTCGTGGGCCTTCAGCGGGGCGCCCGCCGCCGCCGCGATCTGTTCGGCGACGCCGTCGTCGCCGTCCAGCACGTACTTCCCGCCCCACCCGTTGAAGCGGAACGCCTCGGCGCGCAGGCGGCTGGCGGAGCCGCGGAAGATCGGGCCGGTGTCGCGCAGCCACACGTCCCCGAACTCGCCGCGCACGATCTCGACGCCCGCGACGCCGCCGAGGCGCGCGTGGGCGTCGGCCAGCGCCGCTTCGCCCGAAACGAGCAGGCGCACGCGCTCGCGCCCGGGACCGGCCAGGGCCCTGGCGAGGGCGGCGACCTCGTCCTGCGCGGGCGCCAGGTCGTCCTCCCACAGCGCCGCATGGCTGGGAAAGCCGAGCCAGAGGGCGGCGTGCGGGCTCCACTCGGCGGGGACGGCGGCGGTC
>CAZZZR010000265.1:0-3417 GCA_964658605.1 uncultured Caulobacter sp.
ATGTGGGCCAGGGCGGCGAGCAGGTCCTCGTCCAGGGGGTAGTCGCCGCCGTAGACCCGCTTCATCTCGGCCATCTCCGCCTCGAAGCGGCGGCGCTGTTCGACAGGGTCGGTGAGCTCCCCGAAGGCGTTGGCCAGCTCCACCCCGCAGGCGTAGAGCTCGAACCGTTCGGCCGTGCGCGGGTCGGCGGGGGAGGGGCGGGCGAGCGCCGCCTCGCTCACGGGATAGGCGTGAAGGATCGTGGGCCGTCCGATCCCCAGGCGCGGCTCCACGCGCTCCACCATCACGCGGCTGAAGACGTCCGCCCAGGCGTCGTCGGGGGCGACCCGCACGCCGGCCGCCAGCGCCGCAGCCGCGAGCGCATCCCGGTCGGGGGGGGGGGGGGGGGGGGACGGTGGAGAGCATGTCGATGCCTGCGAAGGCCTCGAACGCCTCGGCCACGCTCAACCGCTCGGGCCGGACGCGGGGATCGCAGTCGCGGCCGCGCCAGGCGAAGCGCTCCGCGCCCGCCGCGTCGGCGGCGAGGGACAGCAGCACGGCGCAGTCGTCCATCAGCGCCTCGTAGGGCGCGCCCGTGCAATACCATTCCAGCATGGTGAACTCGGGGCTGTGCAGCGGCCCGCGCTCCCGGTTCCGCCACACGCGCGCCAGCGAGAAGATCGCCGTCTCGCCCGCGGCCAGGAGCTTCTTGCAGGCGAACTCGGGCGAGGTGTGCAGGTGCAGCTCTTGCGCTTCGCCCGCCGTGCTCAGCGCCTGGGTGGAGAAGGCGTGCAGGTGCGCCTCGGCACCGGGCGAGACGGCCAGCGCCGCGGGTTCGACCTCGGTGAAGCCCTGCGCCTCGAACCATCGCCGCACCGCGCGCGTGATCGCGTTGCGCTTGAGCAGGCCGGGGCGCCGGGCGGCGTGCAGGTCGGGGCGCCAGAACGGCGGGGGAGAGGAAGGCAGGGGCGGCCTCGGGTGGCGGTTTGCGCTGGGTCGGCTATACGACGGCGCAACTCGCAAGCTTAGGGGCGCGGTTCAACGCGCCGAAGGGACGTCTCTCCGTGAAGGTCATCGCCAGCTCGCTCCGCAAGGGCAACGTCGTGGACATGGAGGGCCGCCTCTACGTCGTGCTGACGGTGGAGAACATCCACCCCGGCAAGGGCACGCCGGTGACGCAGCTCGACATGCGCCGCATCTCCGACGGGGTGAAGGTGTCCGAGCGCTGGCGCACCACCGAACAGGTGGAGCGCGCCTTCGTCGACGATCGGCCGCACACCTTCCTCTACCAGGACGGCGACGGCTTCCACTTCATGAACCCAGAGACCTACGACCAGGTCACCGCTCCCGCCGACATGGTGGGCGACGCCGCGGCCTACCTGGCCGACGGCATGACCGTCAGCCTCTCGACCCACGAGGGCGTGCCGATCGCCATCGAACTGCCGGCCCGCGCGACGCTGGAAGTGGTCGAGACCGAGCCCGTGGTGAAGGGCCAGACCGCGTCCGGCTCCTACAAGCCCGCCAAGCTCTCCAACGGCGTTCGCACCATGGTGCCCACCTACATCACCGTAGGCACGCGCATCGTGGTCCTGACCGAGGACGGCAGCTATCAGGAGCGGGCGAAGGACTGACGGCGGATTTCCGCGGCGGCTCGGTCCTCAGATCATCGCCGCCGGGTCGCTGTCGGGATCGAGCTTCGCTATGACGGCCGCCACCTGCGCGGCGAGTCCCTGGGTCGTCGCGTCCAGCCGCACTTCGGGCGAGAGCGGCGGCTCGTACGGCGCGCTGACGCCCGTGAACGCCTTGATCTCGCCCCGGTCGGCCTTGGCGTAGAGCCCCTTGGCGTCTCGGGCGCGGCAGAGGTCGAGCGGGGCGTCCACGAAGACCTCGACGAAGTCGCTGGCGTCGAAGCGTTCGCGGATCTTCTCGCGGTCGGCGCGGAGCGGCGAGATCAGGGCGCAGATCACCACCACCCCCGCTTCCACGAACAGGCGCGCGACCTCGCCTGTGCGGCGCAGGTTCTCGGCGCGGTCCTCCGGGCTGAAGCCCAGGCCCGCGTTCAGACCCTGACGCAGGTTGTCGCCGTCGAGGAGCATGGTGCGCCAGCCGCGCGCATGCAGCGTCTCCTCCAGCGCGTTGGCGAGGGTGGACTTGCCGGCGCCCGACAGGCCCGTGATCCAGACGCAAGCCCCCTTGTGGCCCGCCAGTCCCTCGCGGTCCGCACGCCCGACGGCGAGGCCCTGCGGATGCACCTCGCGCACGCCCGAGGCCTTGAGGATCAGGCCGGCCGCGCGGGTGGCGCGGGTGGCGCGGTCGATCAGGATGAAGCCGCCCGTGCGGCGGTTCTCGTCGTAGGGGTCGAAGGCGATGGCCTCGGCCGTCTCGACCTCCACCTCGGCCAGGCCGTTCAGCTCCAGCCGGTCGATCGACTCCGGGCTGAGGTCGTCGATCGACACGCCATGGGCGAGGCAGACCACGCGCGCCGGCGTGGTGCGGCCGCCGATCTTGAGCAGGAAGCGGTCGCCGGCGCGCAGGGGTTCGGGCGTCATCCAGATCAGGCAGGCGGAGAACACGCGGCCGACCTCCGGCCGGGCGCGGGGCGGCGCGATCAAATCGCCGCGGCCCGCGTCGATGTCGTCGGCGAAGGTGAGGGTGACGGCGTCCCCGGCCTGCGCCTGGGGAAGGTCGCCGTCGGCGGTGACGATGCGGGCGACAGTGGAAGTCGCACCAGAGCCCGCCACCACGATCGCGTCACCCGGACGGACCTCGCCCGAGGCGACTGTGCCGGTGACGCCGCGGAAGTCCGGGTTCGGCCGGCTAATCCCCTGCACGGGAAAGCGGAACGGCGCGTCCGGCCGCCCGACGGGGGCGGCGACGCCCTCCAGGTGCTCCAGCAGCGTGGGTCCGGCGTACCAGGGGGCCTCGGGAGCGTGGGCCTTGATGTTGGCGCCGGACTTGGCGGCCACGGGAATGGGCTGCACGGCGTCGAAGGCCAGGCGCGCGGCGAAGGCTGCGAAGTCGGCCGTGATGCGGTCGAACACCGCCCGGTCCCAGCCGACGAGGTCCATCTTGTTCACCGCCAGGACCGCTTGGCGCACGCCGAGCAGCGAGGCGATCACCGCATGGCGGCGCGTCTGGGGCAGAAGGCCCTTGCGCGCGTCCACCAGGAGAATGGCCAGGTCGGCGGTGGAGGCGCCGGTCGCCATGTTGCGCGTGTACTGCTCGTGCCCCGGCGCGTCGGCCACGATGAAGGCGCGCTTGGGCGTGGAGAAGAAGCGGTAGGCGACGTCGATGGTGATGCCCTGCTCGCGCTCGGCCTCGAGCCCGTCGAGCAGGAGCGAGTAGTCGGGCTCGGCCGCGCCCCTCCGCCGGCTGTCGCGCGCCATGGCCGCCAGCGCGTCCTCGTCCGCGCCGCCCGCCTCGAACACGAGCCGGCCC
>CAZZZR010000266.1:0-3385 GCA_964658605.1 uncultured Caulobacter sp.
CCACGACCAGCGCCTGCGTCTCGCCGCGGGTGAACAGGGCCGAGCCGTGGGTGCGGGGCAGGACGCCGACCTGGCAGTCGATCAGGCGCACCGTCTTCACGTCGCGGCCGTCGACGCGGCGGCCGTTCTCGATGATGTCGCGGCGCAGGACGTGCGCCTCGGCCTCCTTGAAGGCGCCCGCGAGCTTGATCAGGTCGAAGCCGTCCGGGCGGGCGTCGTTCTTGCCGAGCGCCTCCATGACCTTGGCCTTGGCGTCGCCGAGGGCGCGCTGGCGAACCATCTTGTCCTTGTTGCCGAAGGCGGCGCGGATGTCGGCGCCGGCCAGCTGCTCGATCGCCTTTATCATCTCGGCGTCGTCAGTGGGCTGGAAGTCCACCGGGTCCTTGGCGGCGTGCTCGGCCAGCTCGATGATGGCGTCGATCACGGGCTTGAAGGCCTGGGCGGCGAAGGTGACGCCGCCGAGCACGACCTCTTCGGTCAGCTCGTCAATCTCGGATTCGACCATCATCACGGCGTCGTGGGTGCCGGCGACGATCAGGTCCATCTTGTTGGCCTCGTCCTTCACCTGGTCGAGGCTCGGGTTGAGGATGTACTGGCCGTCGATGTAGCCGACGCGGGCGGCCCCGATCGGACCCATGAACGGCGCGCCGGACAGCACCAGGGCGGCCGAGGCTGCGACCATGGCGACGATGTCGGGGTCGTTCTCAAGGTCGTGGCTCAGGACGGTGCAGATCACCTGCACCTCGTTCTTGAAGCCCTTGACGAAGAGCGGGCGGACGGGGCGGTCGATCAGGCGGCTGGTCAGCGTCTCCTTCTCGGTGGGACGGCCCTCGCGCTTGAAGAAGCCGCCGGGGATCTTGCCCGCGGCGAAGGTCTTCTCCTGGTAGTCCACGGTGAGCGGGAAGAAGTCGATCCCCGCCTTCGGCTGCTTGGCGACCACGACGGTGGCCAGGACGGTGGTCTCGCCGTAGGTGGCGAGCACGGCGCCGTCGGCCTGGCGGGCGATGCGGCCGGTCTCGAGGGTCAGCGTGCGGCCGCCCCACTCGATGGTCTTGCGCTTGATGTCGAACATGGTGTGCGTGTCTTTCGTGTTCCGCGGGCCGGATTGCCGCGCGGCGGACAGGACGGGCGTCTGCGACGGGTCCGGGCTTCCTCTCCAGCTCCGACGCCGCCCATGCGGGCCGGAGTGTGCGGGAGGACTTGTTCCTCCCTGTCTCCCCGCTCATCCCCGCGAATGCGGGACCCAGACTTGAGCGGGTTCAGCGTACGATCGGTCCAGGCTGGAGCGTGTCACCCAAGAAAGCCTGGGTCCCCGCCTGCGCGGGGATGAGCGGGAGGTTGGGGGCTCCCGCGTCTCTCGTTACCGGCGGATGCCCAGCGTGCCGATGATGGCGGTGTAGCGGGCTTCGTCGGTCTTCTTCAGGTGGTCCAGAAGGCTCCGGCGGGTCGAGACCATCTTGAGCAGGCCGCGGCGGGAGTGGTTGTCCTTCTTGTGGGTCTTGAAGTGCTCGGTCAGGTTGGTGATCCGTTCGGTGAGGATCGCGACCTGGACTTCGGCGCTGCCGGTGTCGGCTTCCGAGCGGGCGTGCGTGGTGATCAGTTCGTGCTTGCGATCGGGCGTGATCGACATCGTGAGGTCCTTTCGGGACTTAGAGGTTGAAGACGCGGACGGGTTCGACCCGTCCGGCCCGCAGCTCGCCTAAGGCCACCAACCTGTCGCCCCTCATGGCGGAAACGATCCGCGACGGGCTGACCCGTTCGCGTAGCGCTTCGACCTGGCGAGGGAGGAGCACGATGGATCGCCCTTGGGCGAGCCGGAAGGCGTCCTCGTCGGTGACGGCCAGCGCCGGGATGTCGTCCAGCGCGGTCTCGACCGGGAGTAGGGCCTTCGAGGCGAGCGCCTCATACTCCAGATCGACCAGCGACGCCAGCGGCAGGGCGTCGGCCTCCGTGAACCGCCCCACGCGCGTACGGCGGAGCGCCGAGACGTGCCCGACCGTGCCCAGCGCCAGCGCCAGGTCGCGGGCCAGCGAGCGGACGTACGTCCCCTTGCCGCAGTCGATCTCGATGACGGCGTGGTCGGCGTCCGGGGTCTCGACCAGGCGGGCGGCGGTGATGGTCACCCGCCGTGAAGGCATCTCCACCTCCTGTCCGGCGCGGGCCAGCTCGTAGGCGCGCTCGCCGTTCACGCGCACGGCGCTGAAGGCGGGCGGAACCTGCTCGATCTCGCCGGTGAACCGTTCGGCCAGCATGGCGGCCACCGCCGAGGGCTCGGGGCGGGCGTCCGAGCGCGCGATCACCTCGCCCTCACGGTCGCACGAGGCGGTGGCCTCGCCCCAGCGGACGGTGAATCGGTAGCTCTTGTCCGCGTCCATGGCGAAGGGGACGGTCTTGGTCGCCTCGCCCAGCGCGATGGGCAGGACGCCGGTGGCCAGCGGGTCAAGCGTGCCCGCGTGCCCCGCCTTCTGCGCGTCGAACAGGCGGCGCACGCGCGTGACGGCGTCGGTGGAGCCGAGGCCGTGGGGCTTGTCCAGGCAGACCCACCCGTGGACGGGCGAGCCGCGCTTGCGCTTGCCCATCAGCCGCCGTCCCGCGCGGCGTCCCTCTCGGCGGCGGCCCTGTCGTCGTCCTCCCGCTCCAGGTCGCGCGCCACCTCGGCCTTGGCGAACAGGGCGTTCATCCGGGCGGCCTCGTCGAAGCTGTGGTCGTGGATGAAGTGCAGGTCGGGTGTGAACTTCAGCTCGATGTGGCGGCCGAGCCGCCCGCGCAGGAACTTGGACGCGCGGTTCATCGCCTTGGCGACCGCCTCGGCGTCCGTCGCCGATCCGGAGAGGCCCGCGCCGAGCGGCTCGATGAACACGGTGGCGTGGCGCAGGTCCGGGCTCATCCGCGCCTCGGTGACGGTGATCGAGACGCCCGCCATCACCGGATCGGCCAGCTCCTCCTCGCGCAGCACCTCGGCGAGGGCGTGGCGCACGAGCTCGCCCGCCTTGAGCTGGCGCTGGCTGAGCGGCGCGCCCGCCTTGTCCTTGGGGGTGGGGCGGCGGCTGCGCGAGGGGCGGCCGCCGAAGTTGCCCTTCTCGAAGCCGCCCTTGGACGGGCCGGCGGAGCGGGAGGAACGGGGGGTCTTCATGGGTCGGCGCCTCGATGACGCGGCGGCGGGTCGGACGCCGGCTCGCGCGGAAAGCGGGCGGGCATAGACGCCGCGGGCGGCGGCGTCCAGGGGCGCTCGGCCCGAAGCGGGCGGCCAGCGGCATCCCGCCCCTTCGCTTACCGCCGCGATACGCTAGAAGCTTCGCCGCGATGCACACGCTCATCCTCCTGCGGCACGGCGAGGCCGAGACCCGCGCGGCGACCGGGCACGACCGCGACCGGGCCCTGACCG
>CAZZZR010000267.1:0-3366 GCA_964658605.1 uncultured Caulobacter sp.
GGCGTCGACCCCGCGACGCTCGCCGCCCGGCTGGCGACCGAGGCGGTGGCCGCGCCTCCCGATCCCGCGGCGCTGCAGGCCCACCTCGACACCCTGACCCTGCAGCGTGACCGCCTCGGCGCGGTGAACCTGCGGGCGGAGGAGGAGCTGTCGGAGGCCGCGGCGCGCCTGGAGGCGATGCGCGCCGACCGCGTGGACCTGACGCAGGCGATGGCCAAGCTGCGGCAGGGCGTCGACGCCCTTAACGCCGAGGGTCGCGAACGCGTGCTGGCCGCCTTCGCCACCATCGACCGGAGCTTCCGCGAGCTGTTCTCCGCCCTGTTCGAAGGCGGCGAGGCCCGGCTGGCGCTGGTTGAGTCGGACGATCCCCTGGAGGCGGGGCTGGAGATCTACGCCTGCCCCCCCGGCAAGCGCCTCTCGACCATGAGCCTGATGAGCGGCGGGGAGCAGGCCCTGACCGCCTGCGCCCTGATCTTCGCGGTGTTCCTGGCCAACCCCGCCCCCCTGTGCGTGCTGGACGAGGTGGACGCGCCGCTCGACGACGCCAACGTCGACCGCTTCTGCCGCCTCCTGGACGAGATGCGCCGGCTCACCGACACCCGCTTCCTGGCCATCACCCACAACCCGGTGACGATGAGCCGGATGGACCGCCTCTACGGCGTCACCATGCCCGAACGCGGCGTGTCGCAGCTGGTCAGCGTGGACCTGAAGCGCGCGGAAGCCATGGTCGCGACCGGCTGACGGCGGCCCATGCGCCGCGCCGTTCACGCCGGGGCTGGGGCGGGAGGACGGGGAGGGGCTGCGGAGCGCCGGGCCTACGCCCGGGGTACTGTGGGCGTGCGGCGCCGATGGTGTTTCCGCGCGGGTTCGACGTCCCGCAAGCCGCCGTCCCAAGGCCCCATCGTGCGCGCTTCATCCCGGACAGGACTGGAACGAACTTCGACGTCTCGTTGTGAGTAACCGAGCCGGCTAGAACGCACCCGCAAGCACGTCGTCTCAGACGCGCGTCCCTTAAGGCCAACGCACCAGCGGCGGCAGCGAGCTCAGGATCGACTCCACGTTCCCTCCCGTCTTCAGCCCGAAGATCGTGCCGCGATCGTGGAGCAGATTGAACTCCACGTAGCGGCCGCGCTGGGCGAGCTGGGCGTCGCGGTCGGCTTCCGTCCAGGGCTCCCCCATCCGCTCGCGCACGATCGCGGGGTAGGCCTCCAGGAACGCCTGGCCCACGCTCTTTGTGAAGGCGAAGTCGCGGGCGTGGTCGCCGGACTCCAGGTGGTCGTAGAAGATGCCGCCCGTGCCGCGGAGCTCGCCCCGGTGCGGCAGGAAGAAGTACTCGTCGGCCCAGGCCTTGTAGCGGGCGTAGGCGTCCGGCGCGTAGGCGTCGCAGGCGTCCTGCATGGCGGCGTGGAAGGCGAGCGTGTCCGCCGCGTCGTCGCGGCGGTCGCCCGCCAGCATCGGCGTCAGGTCGCCGCCGCCGCCGAACCAGCTCCGCGTGGTGGCGATGAAGCGGGTGTTCATGTGGGCGGTTGGCGCATGCGGGTTCTTCGGGTGCACGATCACGCTGATGCCGGTGGCGTGGAAGCGCGGGTCGTGCTCGGCGCCGCGCATGGACCTGGCGAACTCCGGCGCGAACTCGCCGTGGACGGTGGAGACGTGCACGCCCGCCTTCTCGAACACCCGCCCGTGCAGGAGCCCCATGACGCCGCCGCCGCCCTCCGGCCGCGACCACGGCTTCAGGACGAATCGGTCAGGTTCGGGCGGCGGCGGGCCGTAGAGGTCGCCGGGGGCGTCGGCCTCGATCGCCTCGAACGCCGAGACGAGCCGGTCGCGCAGCGTTTCGAACCAGGCGCGAGCCTCGCGCTTGCGGTCGTCGAGGTCGGCCGGGGGAGGGGGCGGCGCGGGGGAGGGGGCGGTCTCGCTCATGCCGGCCCATAAGGCGCCGACCTCGGAGCGGGGAGCAAGCCCGCGCACGCGTTCGCTCGCCACCGCCTGCGGGAGCGGCTACCTTCGGCGCGCTGGTTGAAAAACCGCGTGGCGCGCTCTAAGCGGACCACCACCGGGCGGACGCGCCCGCCAGCATCAGTTTCGACGCGCCTCTCCGGACGGGGGCGGCCGTCGCGAGAGGACGAGCGCCACGTGGTCGAAATCCTGAACGCGCAGCCGAAGGGCGCCCCTCCGGTCCACGGGGAGCCCCATGGTGCGGAGCCCACCCGGCGCGACATGATCCACATCGCCGCCGCCGCCGCCGCAGGCGGGGGCGCGGTCGCCGTCGCCTGGCCCTTCATCGACCAGATGAACCCGTCGAGCGACACGCTGGCGCTCGCCTCGATCGAGCAGGACATCTCCAAGGTCGTGCTCGGCCAGCAGCTGGTGGTGAAGTGGCGCGGCAAGCCGGTGTTCGTTCGCCACCGCACCCCGGCCGAGATCGCGCGCGCCGTCGCCGACGACCACGCCCCCATGCGCGACCCCGCCACGGACGCCCAGCGCACCAAGCCCGGCCACGAGGAGTGGCTGATCGTGATCGGCGTCTGCACCCATTTGGGTTGCGTGCCCAACTTCGGCACCGGCGACTATGGCGGCTGGTTCTGCCCCTGCCACGGGTCGCAGTACGATCTGGCGGGGCGCATCCGCAAAGGCCCTGCGCCCCTGAACCTCGTGCTGCCCGACTACGAATTCACCGGCCCGACCAAGGTCAAGATCGGTTGATCGGAAAGTCATCCAGATGAGCGGACATTCCACCTACGAGCCGAAGACCGGGATCGAGCGCTGGCTCGACGCGCGGCTTCCGATCGTGCGCTTCGCCTACGACACGGCGATCGACTTCCCCACGCCGAAGAACCTGAACTACTGGTACACCTTCGGGGGGATCCTGGCGGTGATGCTGGTGGTGCAGATCATCACCGGCGTGATCCTGGCCATGCACTACAACCCGTCCGCGGACGGGGCCTTCGTCAGCGTCGAGCACATCATGCGCGACGTGAACCACGGCTGGATGATCCGCTACATCCACGCCAACGGCGCCTCGATGTTCTTCCTGGCGGTGTACGTGCACATCGCGCGCGGGCTCTACTACGGCAGCTACAAGGCGCCGCGGGAGGTGCTGTGGCTGCTGGGCTGCGTCATCTATCTCCTGATGATGGCGACCGCCTTCATGGGCTACGTCCTGCCCTGGGGGCAGATGAGCTATTACGGCGCGGTCGTGATCACCAACCTGTTCTCGGCCTTCGACAAGGTGATCCCAGGGCTCGGCACCGCCATCACGACCTGGCTGTGGGGCGGGTTCGCGGTGGACAATCCCACGCTGAACCGCTTCTTCGCGCTGCACTTCCTGCTGCCGTTCATGATCGCGGGCGTGGTGGGCCTGCA
>CAZZZR010000268.1:0-3352 GCA_964658605.1 uncultured Caulobacter sp.
AGATGCAGCGCCGCGCGTCGATCTGGTAGGGCGCGGGGAAGGCGGCAGTCGGGCAGGCGTCGAGGCAGGCCGTGCACGAGCCGCAGCCGCCCCGCTCCGGCGCGTCGGGCGCGAGCACCATGTCGGTGAGGATCGCCCCAAGGAACAGCCACGACCCCCAGTCGCGCGAGACGAGGTTGGTGTGCTTGCCCTGCCAGCCCAGCCCCGCGCGCGCGGCCAACGGCTTCTCCATGAGCGGCGCGGTGTCGACGAACACCTTGAGCTCGCAGCCGAACTCCGCCGCCATCCAGCGCCCCAGCCGCTTCAGCCGCGCCTTGATCACCTCGTGGTAGTCGTCGCCCTGGGCGTAGACGCTGATCGCCGCGCGGCTGCGGTCGAGGAGGGCGGTGCGCGGATCGTGGTCCGGGCCGTAGTTGAGCCCCAGGACCAGCGCCGAGCGCGCCGCGGGCCACAGCGCGCGCGGGTGCGACCGCCGTTCGGCGGTGTCGGCCATCCAGCCCATGTCGCCGTGGCGTCCGTCGTCCACGAACTGGAGGAGGCGCGCGCCCGCTTCCCAAGGGCTCTCCACCTCCGCCACCCGCAAGACGTCGAAGCCGATCGAGAGCGCCTCGGCCTCGATGCGCGCCTTGGCGTCGGGAACGGGCGGGCTCACCGGCGGCGACGCGGGACGCGCCTACTCCTGCAGCTCGGCCAGGGCGGCGGTGGTGTCTGCCGCGGTCTCCGCCTCGCGCGCCTCGCGCATCATCATGGGGAGCTGGGTCAGGGCGAACAGCACGGCCAGGATCAGGAGGCCCGGCATGCGGAACAGCGCCCAGGTCGTGTCCGACTGTGTGCGCCAGATCGCCTCGTTCAGCCCCGCCATCACGAGAAAGAACACGCCGTAGCGCCAGGTCAGCGCGCGCCAGCCGCGCTCCGACAGCCTCACCGCGTCGCCCAGGAGCACGCGCAATGGGCCCGTGCGTCCGAGCGCCAGACTCCCCAGGAGCGCCAGGCCCAGGACGCCGTCGATGACGGTGGTCTTGATCTTGACGAAGCGGGTGTCGTGGAAGGCCAGCGTGAGCACGCCGAACACCAGCGCCGAGCCGCCCCAGATCAGCGGCAGGGGCGCCACCCGCCGCGTCCTGACGAGGCTGAAGACGATCGCCGCCGCCGAGCCGCCCACCAGCCACCAGGTCGCCGCCTGCAGGTTGCGGCCGGACAGGAAGAACCCCGCGATGAAGGCGGCCGGGCCCAGATAGTCGATCACCCCGCGCACCCAGGGCGGGTCGGCGGGGCGGGCGCGGGCGGGGTCGGTCATGCGGCGTCCCGCTCGGGCGTGGTGGACAGGCCCACGAGCGAGCGGGCGTAGGCGCGCGCATCGAAGGGCTGCAGGTCGTCGATCCCCTCGCCCACGCCGATCAGCTTCACGGGGGCGGCGCTGGCGGCGGCCACCGGCACCAGGACGCCTCCGCGCGCCGTGCCGTCGAGCTTGGTCATCACAAGGCCGGTGATGCGCGCGATGCGGTCGAACTCCTCCACCTGGGAGAGCGCGTTGCGGCCGACGGTGGCGTCCAGCACCAGGAGCGTCTCGTGCGGGTAGGCGGGGTCGAGCTTCTTCAACACCCGGCGGATCTTGGCGAGTTCGTCCATCAGCCCGGCCTTGTTCTGCAGACGGCCGGCGGTGTCGATCAGCACCACGTCGAAGCCCTCCGCCCGGGCGCGGACCACCGCGTCGTAGGCCAGGCCTGCCGCGTCCGCCCCCGCGCCGCGCGCCTCGACGGGCGCGCCCGCGCGCTCGGCCCAGACGGCCAGCTGCTCGATGGCGGCGGCGCGGAAGGTGTCGCCCGCCGCGATCAGCACCTTGGCGCCGCGCCGCCCGAGGTCGGCGGCCACCTTGCCGAGCGTGGTGGTCTTGCCCGAGCCGTTCACCCCCACGAACATGACGACGTAGGGCCTGGGCCCGCCGAGCGGGGCGAAGCGGCCCTCGCGATGCACGATCTGGGCGGCGATGGCCTCGGCCAGGCTCTCGCGCACCTCGCTCTCGTCCGCCTCCTTGCCGACGCGCGCCCGGCCGAAGGCCTCGGCCACCTTGGCGGCGGCGGCGGGGCCGAGGTCGGCCTCGATCAGCATCTCCTCCAGCGCGTCGAGGTCGTCCTGCGAGAGGCGGCGCTGGGTGAGCGCGCCGACCACCTCGGTCGACAGCCGGTCGGACGAGCGCTGGAGCCCCTTGGACAGGCGCTGGAGCCAGCCCGGGCGCGGCCCCGTGCCGGGGATGGGGGCCACGATGAAGCCGGTGTCCGGCGCGTCCGTCATCGCGTCCATGTAGCGGGCGGTCGCCGAGATCGGAAGCGAGAGGCGCGCGGGAGGTGTGGCGCGCAAGCCTCGCTTGCGGCCCTACTCTGCAATTAACCGTACAAAGGGGGTTGCCTGCCACAGCGGCGAGGCGCTTAGCAGCGCGCAGATTGTCGCACTCGGCGAACGGTCGCGGTTCCCTCCGCCTCCGAACGCGATGAGGCGGTGATGTTGCATCCAGGGCACGCCCGACTTCGCGCCAGCGGCGTTTGGGCGGCCTGGGGAATTGGAGAGACGGACGAATGAAGACGCGCTTGTTCATGGGGGCGGCCGCGACCGCCGTGCTGGCGGCTGGTGCCGCGTCGGCCCAGTCGATGTACAACCCGGCCAACTTCTTCGACGGCGGGCAGTTCTACGTCGGCGTGGGAGGCGGCTACCACTTCCCCGAGACGTTCAAGGGCTCGAGCACGCGCACCAACAGCGCCGGCCAGCGCCCGACGTGGGACTTCGGCACCGACAACGGCGACAACTGGATGGCCGCCGGCACCGTCGGCTACAAGCATCCCTCGGGCCTGCGGCTCGAGTTCGAGTACGCGTTCCGCAACGGCGACCTCGACTCGGTCCACGGCCAGGCGGGCGATCCCGCGCCGCGCGGCCTGTGTCCCCCCGGCGGCGGCCAGGCGGCCAACTTCGGCTGCGGCAAGCTCAACGGCAGCCTGAACGTCAGCTCCGTGATGTTCAACGTCCTGTACGACTTCCAGAACTTCGCCCCGATCAGCCGCTTCCCCGTGCGTCCGTTCATCGGCGCGGGCGTCGGCGGCGCCTTTGTGCACACCAAGACCTTCGGCCAGCTGCAGGGCATTCCCGGCGGCTACGCGGGCGTCGAGAACTCCAGCTTCGACGACGACAAGTCGGCCTTCGCTTACCAGGGCATCGCGGGCGTCACCTGGAACGTGCGCCCCAACATCGCAGTGGACCTGACCGGCCGCTACTTCGAGGCGGACCGCGTGCGCGCGCCGCAGATCACCTCGGCGGTCGACAATGCGGTGGGCGCGCCGGTGTACGACATCGGCACCTTCAA
>CAZZZR010000269.1:0-3297 GCA_964658605.1 uncultured Caulobacter sp.
CGGCGGCCTTGCCCACCGACTCCACTGCCACGTCCGCGCCGCCGCCGGTGAGGCGCGCGATCGCCTCGGCCGCCTCCTCGGGCGCGACGGCCGCCGCCCCCAGCTCCAGCGCCAGCTCGCGCTTGGACGCCACCGGGTCGACCGCGATCACCGGCTGCGCCCCCGCCGCCACCGCCCCCAGCACCGCCGACAGCCCCACGCCGCCGAGCCCGTAGACCACCACGCTCTCTCCCGGCCGCACGACCGCGGTGTTCAACACCGCGCCCACGCCGGTGAGCACTGCGCAGCCGAACAGGGCGGCGATCTCCGGCTTGACGTCGTCCGCGATCTTCACCGCCGAGCGGGCGTCGACCACCGCGTGGGTGGCGAAGGCGGAGACCCCGAGGTGGTGCTGCACCACCGGCGGGGACCATGGCGCGAACGGGGGAGATCCAGGAGTTCCCCTTCCTCGCCGCCCCATGCGCGTGGCGTCTGTCCGCTATGCGGGCGCCACAAGCGCGGGTGCGGGCGCCGAACTCGTCCGGGGCGTAGGCGCTGCCTACATGACGCTCATGGTCGCCCGTCCACGCCTTCGTCCGGCCGCCCGGTGGGGCTGACGCTCTACGACAAGCTGTGGGTTCGCCACCTCGTGGCCGGCTACGGCGACGGCACGGGGCTGCTCTACCCCATGTCCCCGCGCGAGGACCGACGCGGGCACGTCCAGGTCAGAATGAAATCCATTGTAGGTGACGTAGACGGTCAGGCCCGGGCGTGTGGCGGGATACAGGCGACGGTCGCCGGGCCGCTGGGTGACGGCCGCGACGGCCACGAGGCCGCCGCCATCAGGGCCGAGGCGAGCAGCAGGCGCGGTCGCAGCGATCTCCTCAAGCGCGGCCGCGCGTCATCCGCATTCCTTCCCGCAAGCCGGCCGACGCAAGCTTCCCGTCCTGCACCTCGATCTACGTGAGGAGCGCAACCGTAGACGCGCCGCCCTTCGCGGCAAGCGGACGTGAGGCGCTGGCCCAGTCGCTTTACGGATCCTGCAGTTGCGCGCGGGTACAGGATCGAAGGGCCGGTCGGGCCTATCCGAACTTCGGATGCTGAAGCCTGACCATCTCCATGGCGGCGGACCGCAGTTCGGTCATCAGGGGCGACCGACGTCTGTCGTTGGGGCAGATGAGGTAGCTGTGCAGCTGGTATCGCCGGTCGCCCGTGTCGAGGGGGCGGTAGGCGAGGCGGACGTCGGGCGGGCATTCGGAGTCGAAGAACAGGCTGACGCCGAGGCCCAGCGCTATGCCTTCGCGGATCGTCTCCCGGTTCTGGAACTCGAGCACGCTGAGCGGTTCGACCTCGGCGTCGGCCATGGCGCGCTCGATGAAGGCGCGCGTCTTCGAGCTCTCCTCGCGCAGGATGAGCGCCTCTCCCGCCAGCGCCTGCACGGGGACG
This sequence comes from uncultured Caulobacter sp., assembly GCA_964658605.1. GTDB lineage: Bacteria > Pseudomonadota > Alphaproteobacteria > Caulobacterales > Caulobacteraceae > JASLDZ01. Next base: position 1,426 of record CAZZZR010000269.1, read on the forward strand.
GCGCCCAGGGCGGCCAACGGGTGGTCGGCCGGGAGCGCGCAGGCCAGCGTGTTGCTGAACAGGGGTTCGTAGCTGAACGCCGGGTCGGCGGGCGGGTCGCTGCCGAGGACGGCGTCGACCTGCGATTCGGCAAGCCAGCGCATCACATCGCGGGCGTTGCTCATCCGCACGCTGATCTCGATCTGGGGGTGGCGCCGGCGGAACACCGCTACGAGCTTGGCGATGTAGAACGGCGAGTCCGATCCCACCCGCAGGAAACCGCCCGAGAGGCCGCCCGTCTCTCCCAGCTTCTGCTCGATCTCGGCGACCGTGGAGAAGAGCCGCTGGGTCAGGGAGAACAGCTGCTGTCCCGCGCGCGTCAGTTTCAGCGGCGCCCGCCGCGTCTCGAACAGTGCGACACCGTGGCGCGACTCCAGCGCCTTCAGCTGCTGGGACAGGGTCGGCTGGGAGACATTCAACCGTCTTGCGGCGCGGGTGACGCCGCCCTCGACCGCAATCGCGTGGAAGGCGCGGAGATGCTGGTAGTTGGCGGCCATCCCGTCGCCAGCGCTAGCGCTCGATCGTGAAGACTGCGCGACAAACTTGGCCGTTTCGATAGGCGCCGCCTATGGGCGCCATTCGCCCAAAGACTTGGCGCGGTTCCGAACCGGAAGCGACACAGGAGGCCCCAGCCACGCCGGACAGGACGCCCTGTGAACGACCGTTACGACGTGGCGATCGTGGGCGCGGGGGTTGTCGGCCTCGCCCATGCGCTCGCCGCGACGCGGCTCGGCCTGCGGACGGTCGTCGTCGACCGGGATGCGCAAGCTAACGGCGCCTCGATCCGCAACTTTGGCTTCGTCACGGTGACAGGGCAGGAGCGGGGCGCGCCCTGGCGACGCGCGCGCCGCTCGCGCGAGGTCTGGGCCGAGATCGCCCCCCAGGCTGGGATCGCCTTCACCCAGCGGGGCTTGGCGCTGGTGGTCCGCCGCCGCGAAGCGCGCGCGGTGGCCGAGGCCTTCCTCGAGACCGAGATGGCGGAAGGCTGCCGCTGGCTTGACGGCGCGGCGGCGCGCGATGTGCTCGGGCCTGCGCGCCCGTCCCGGCTCGAGGGAGCGCTCCACAGCGACGTGGAGTTGCGCGTGGAGCCCCGCACGGCGATGCCGGCCCTCGCCGCCTGGCTGGAGCAGGCCCGGGGCGTGGAGTTCCGGCGCGGCGTGGCGGCGTGCGGGGTCGACACGGGCCGGCTCGACACCACGGCCGGGACCATCCGGGCGCAGGCCGTGATCGTCTGCTCCGGCGACGATCTCTCGACCCTTTTCCCCGACGCGCTGGCGCAGGCCGGCGTCACGCGCTGCCGGCTGCAGATGCTGCGCCTCGCCCCGCCGGACGGCCGGCTGCCGGCGACGCTGATGTCGGACCTCGGAATGGCGCGCTACCTGGGCTATGCGCGGCTCCCGCAGGCGGAGGCGTTGAGGGCCCGCCTGCTGGCCGAGCAGCCCGACCACCTGGCGCACGGCGTCCATCTGATCGTCGCCCAGAGCGCCGACGGCACGCTGGTGGTGGGCGACAGCCACCACTACGGCCACACGCCCGACCCCTTCGCCCCGGCCGAGGTGGAGCGGCTGATCCTGGACGAGTTCGGCCACGTGTTCGGCGCGGCCCCCCCGGTGGTCGAGCGCTGGACGGGGACCTACGCCTCGGCGTCCAGCCACTCGCTGGTCGCCGAGCCCGCGCCTGGCGTGCGGCTGGTGGTGGTGACGAGCGGGTCGGGCATGTCCACGGCCTTCGGCCTCGCCGAAGAGGTGATCGGCGGGATCGCGCACATCCGGATGGGAGCGGCGGCATGACGTTGGCGGTCAAGGCGGTGGTGTTCGACTGGGCGGGCACCAT
>CAZZZR010000270.1:0-3280 GCA_964658605.1 uncultured Caulobacter sp.
CCGGCCGTCTCCGAGACCGAAGCCGCCGAGACCGCCGCCGAAACGTCGGCCGAAGAACCGGCGGCCGAGACCACCGAGTCCTGACGTCCGTGAGCGCCCGGCTGATCCTGGTCGGGCGCGTCGCGGGCGCCTTCGGGGTCAGGGGCGAACTTCGGATCACCGCCTACACCGCCGATCCCCTCGCGCTGGGTGGGTACGGAATGCTTCGGCGCGAGGACGGGTCGCCCGCCTTCGCGCTCACCTCGGCGCGGGCGGGCAAGGGGCCGGAGGTCGTGGCCCGGGTCGAGGGGATCGCGGACAAGGACGCCGCAGACGCCCTGCGCGGGCTACGCCTCTACGTTCCTCGTGAGGCGCTGCCTGCCGTGGAGGACGAGGACGACTTCTACCAGGCCGACCTGATCGGGCTGCGCGCCGAGGATTCCGCAGGCGCGCTTCTCGGACGCGTCAAGGCGGTGCACGACTTCGGCGCCGGGGACGTGCTTGAGATCGAGCTGGGGGAGGAAGGGGGCCAGGGCCGTCCGAGCTTCCTCGTCGCCTTCACGCGCGAGACAGCGCCCACGGTCGACCTCGCGGGGGGCCGGATCGTGATCGTGCGCCCGGACGAGATCGACGCGTCGCCTGAAGCGGAGGCCTCCGAGCGCTGAGAGCTCCGCCACGCGCCAAACCCCCGGCCGTCGGCCGAGGGTTTGGTTCACACGGTCGAGGAGCGCGGCGACGACGGCCGCCGCGCCCCTCCAGGCCTAGTGCTTCGCGTCTTCCGCCGTGTTGGTCACGGCGTGGCCGGTGGCGCTGACGTCCTTGCCCGCGCCGGCGATCGTGTTGCAGGCCGACACCGCGAGCGAGGCGGCGGCGACGGCGAGGATCAGAAACTTACGCATGGGGGAGGTCCTTCTCGGTAGGGTTCGCGTAGGGGTCAGTGCTTGGCGTCGTTGGCGGTGTCGGTCACGGCGTGACCGGCCGAGCTGACGTCCTTGCCAGCCCCGGCGACCGTGTTGCAGGCGGCGACCGAAACGGCGGCGAGGGCGGCGGCGAGGACGATGAGCTTGCGCATGAGTGATTCTCCCTGAACGGCGAAGCTTACAACAGCCCGGCCGAAGCTTGGTTCCCGCCGGGCGCCTCGATCCGCGTGCATGCGGCGCAGTGTGGCGCGGGCGCCGCGGCGGGCTAGGGGGCCGGACGCTCCTCCACGGGGTTCGGCGGGGGGAAGTCGAGCGTCACGCGCACATGGCCCTCCGCGGTCGTCTCGCACGCGGAACGGCCGCGGAGCTGGCGCGCATAGGCCGTCATCAGCGTGCGACCGACTCCGTCGCCGCCGTCCTCCGTGGCGAGGCCGTCGTCCTCGATCTCCATGACCACGCGCTCGCCGACGGCGAAGCGGACGCGCACCACGCCTCCCTCGGGCGGGAACGCGTGCCGGCGCGCCTGCGCGATGGCCTCCACGGCGAACAGGGCGAGGGGGGCGAGCTTGTCCGGATCGACCTCCAGGTCGTCGGCCGTGAGTTCGGTGCGCAGGTTGGCGGCGCGGCCGGATTCGGCGGTGATCTGCGAGGCGACGAGCTCCTCCAGGAACTGGCGCACGTCAATCTTGCGCAGGTCGTCGCTCTGGTAGAGCGCGCGGTAGATCAGGGCGAGCGCGGTGATGCGCTGGCGGGTGTCGAAGATCGCGATCCGGGCCGCGGGATCGGTCAGCGCTCGCTGCTGCATGTTCAGCAGGCTGGTGATCACCTGCAGGTTGTTCTTCACCCGGTGGTGGATCTCGCGCATCAGCGCGTCCTTCTGCGCCAGGTTGTCGTGCAGGAGCGCGTCGCGGGCCGTGATGGTCTCGGCCATGGCGTCCATGGTGCGGGCGAGGTCGCGGATCTCGCGCGGGGCGCGGGCGGCGTGAACCGCGCGCACGCTGAAGCGACCCTTCGCGAACAGCCCCGCCACCCGGTCGAGGTAGGCGAGCCAGCGCACCACCACCCGGTCGGTGACGATCCAGACCACCATCCAGGCGGCCGCCCACATCAGCAGCGGAAGGATGATCGAGGCGAAGGGGTTGATCCGCGCCCACGACAGGACGCCCGGCGCCGGCGCCGACAGCACCACCGAGACGTTGTCCCTGACCAGCGGCGTCACGATGAAGGTGCGGCGCTGCCCGGCGGCGTCACGCGCCGAGAACGGCGGGCCGCCCGCGCGCCACCCGCCCGGCAGGGGGGTGAAGGCGCGAGGATCGCTCTGCAGCAGGAACGCGCCGCTGCTGTCCACGAGGCCCACCGCCGTGCCGCTGGGAAGTGTGGGGTCGGTCAGGTCCGGCCGAAGGCTGCCAAGCGTCAGCCCCGCGGCGACCGCGCCGTCGAAGCGGCCGCCGCCGCCGGAGCGGCGCACGCCGACGACCAGCGTGGGTTCCTTGGCCTTCACCGCCTTCGCGAGCGCGACGGGCGCCCCTTGCCTGAGCGCGACGAACCACGGCCGCGACGCCCGGTCGGCGTTGGCGGGCGCGGGCGCGGCCGCGCAGGTGACGGCGCCATCTGCGTCCAGCCGCAGGATGTTGGCGTATCCGTCCAGCCTTGAGCGGATGGCGGCGAGCCGCGCAGGGCAGGCGGCGTCGTCCGGTTCGGCCGCGACGGCCTCGAGGAGCGCCACGGCCGACTGGATGCGAATTCGGGCCTGCGCGGCGCTGCGCTGACCCGCCTGCGTCAGGCTCGCGCTACGAACCTCAGAGTCGTGACGGAAGGCGACGTAGGTCTGCAGCCCGCCCAGGACCAGGATGGGCAGCAGCGCCAACGCCAGACCCAGCCCCAAGCGGAAGCGGATGGTCATGCGGCCTTCGCCGCGCCTGATGGGCGGGGCCGGGCTCGGTTCCCCGCTTCGGGGGATCGTCACCGTGCGCCGCTCAACCGCTCCGCATGCGCCAGGATCGACCGCATGGCTTCGTCCGCAGGCGCGCCGTCGCGATCGTAACTGCCGTCCTCGAGGATGCCGTGCAGCGCCCGGCGCGCGCGGCTGACCCGGCTCTTCACCGTGCCCACGGCGCAACCGCAGATGTCGGCCGCCTCCTCATAGGCGAAGCCGCCTGCGCCGACGAGGATCAGCGCCTCGCGCTGCTCCGACGGCAACATGCCGAGCGCCAGACGCATCTCGTCCAAGGCGATCGGCGCCTCCGGGTCGTCGGCGGCCACGAGCGTGCGTTCGGCCGCCTCCTGGTCGAGCTGGGTGGAGCGCCAGCTGCGGCGCTTCTCCGAATAGAACTGGTTGCGCAGGATCATGAAGGTCCAGGCCTTCATGTTGGTGCCCATCT
>CAZZZR010000271.1:0-3259 GCA_964658605.1 uncultured Caulobacter sp.
GCCGGGAACCTGGCGATGCAGGGCGCGAGCTTCGGCGGGGCTGCGGTCGTTTCGGCGGTGATCGCCGGCTGCGAGCTGATCGCCAAGGTCGTCTACCGCCTGTGGGAAGCGTCCGGCATGCGCACCTTCTTCGAGGACTGCAAGGAGAAGTGGATCGCGAAGGACAAGATCTACGAGGGCTCGGCCGACTTCACCAAGTGGTACAGCAAGGCCGCCTACGCCCTGCCCTGCCTGTCGGCTCTGGCCGTAAACAGCGGGATCACGGGCGACAAGATGGCCTATCTGAACATGTTCACGGATGGCGGGCTGCAGAAGACCACGATCACCCAGGCCAAATTCGATCAGGGCGCATCTTATATCGAGAAGTTGAAGTCGTGGTCGCTAGCCTATCTGGAAGACACCGGGTACGATTTTGATTCGAAGGACACGTTCGTGAAGTCGTTGCTAAAACGCACGATCACGAGCAAGAAGCCGGTCCTGACCGAGATCTTCACCAAGCAGAACATCAACCCGAACGGGGTCGCCGCCTGACGGCTCGGGGACGCGGCCTGCCCAGCTTCCCCGAGCGGCGCTCAGATCAAGCCGCTCCCAGCTTGGCGCCGACGTCCTTCAGCGTCTCGGCGGCCGGCCCGTCCACGCGGCCCGCGATACGCCCGGTCTCGCCGCCGAGCTTGCGCACCAGCGTCTGGATCGCCGAGCCGTCGATCTCGTCGGCCTGAAGCTTCTTCTTCAGCGTTTCGAGGTCGTGGAGCAGCCCCTTCACCCCGGACACCTCCACGTCCTTCAGCTCGGTCTCCCAGTATTCGATCTGCTTGATCGCGGCGTCGGGCTTGACGCTGTCGAGCCCCTTCTCGAGGGCTTTGTTCAGGGTGGTGAAGCGGGCGGGCATTGGGCGACCTCGGGTTTTCGCCGACAGGGCGTCGACGGGCCCCCAACCGGCCGCCGGGGGGGCGCGTGTTCCGCGAGCGGATTCGTCGAACGTGAACGGCCGCAGCTTAGCGCTGGGAGGGGTCGGACATCAGCTCCGGCGCCTCGAAGTCGATGGCGTCCTCCACGTCCTTCAGCACCGTCTCGCTGAACACCTGGCCGGCGACGGTGACGCCCGCCTTGCGGGTGCTGTCGGGGTCGCCGGTGACGAGGGGATGCCAATCGGGCAGGCCGCGCCCCTCGTGCAGGCGGCGGTAGGCGCAGGTGGAGGGCATCCAGGTCAAGGCCGCCACGTTGCGCGGGGTCAGCTTGATGCAGTCGGGCACGTGGCGCTTGCGGTTGGCGTAGTCGCGGCAGCGGCCGGTGTCGCAGTCCAGGAGGCGGCAGGCGGCGCGGGTGGGGATCACCTCGCCCGTCTCCTCGTCCTCGAACCGCACGAGGCAGCAGCGGGCGCAGCCGTCGCACAGGCTCTCCCACTCCCGCACGGTCATCTGTGAGAGGCGCTTGACCTCCCAGAAGGGTCTCTCGGCCATCATCCCTGACGCTGGTGGACGCCTCGCCGCGCCTTCGCAAGACTGTCAGATAGGACCGTGCAGGCCCCTTCGCCGCGATTCCCCGATCCCACGCCGATCCGCGCCGACCTCGCGGACGCCGACCTGCGTTTGCGGGGGCGCCGACGGGCGGCGATCGCAAGCGGACTGGGCGCGCTCGTTCTGGCGGGGGGACTGGTGGCGCTGTTCACCTGGCGGCTGGTGTTCGCCGACCTGCCGAGCATCCCGCCCGACGCGCAGCTGTGGTCGCTGAACAGGCCGCCGGGGATGACCTTCCTGGACCGCGCGGGCGCGGTGATCGCCACGCGAGGTTCCCACCACGGCGCCCCCGCCCGGCTGGCGGAGCTGCCGCCCTACGTGCCCAAGGCCTTCCTGGCGGCGGAGGACCGGCGCTTCTACAGCCACGCGGGCGTGGACCTGCACGGCGTGGCTCGCGCCCTGCGCGCCGACCTCGCCGCGGGCCACGTGGTCGAGGGCGGCTCGACCATCACCCAGCAGCTGGTGCGCACGGTGCTGCTCGGCCCCGAGCAGACCTTCAAGCGCAAGCTGCAGGAGGGGGTGCTGGCGGTCACGCTGGAGCGGCGACTCAGCAAGGACGCGATCCTCGAGCTCTACCTCAACCGCATCTATTTCGGCGCCGGCGCCTATGGGATCGAGGCGGCGGCGCGGACCTACTTCGGAAAGCCGGCGGGCGCGCTCACCCTGCCCGAGGCGGCGCTCCTGGCGGCCTTGCCCAAGGCGCCTTCGCGGCTGGACCCCACCAACGACCTCGCCGCCGCCCAGGCGCGGGCCGCGATCGTGCTGGGACGGATGCAGGGGCTGGGCTGGATCGACGAGCGCGCCCGCCGCGCCGCCGTCGCCCACCCCGCCACCCTGACCCAGGAGAACCTGACCGAGGGCGAGTTCGGCTATGCGCTGGACGTCGCGGCGCAGGAGGCGCGGGCGGCGGCGGGAGGCCTCGCCCCCGACCTCGTGGTCAAGCTGACGGTCGACCGCGAGCTGCAGACGCTCGCCGCCCGCACCGTGCGCGAGGCGGTGGCCGAGGGGCGCTCGCGAGGCGGGCGGGAGGCCGCGCTGGTCGCGCTCTACCCGGACGGCGGCGTCGCGGCGCTGCAGGGCGGCCTGGAACACCGCGACACCCCCTTCAACCGCGCCGCCCAGGCGCTGCGCCAGCCGGGCTCGGCCTTCAAGCCCTTCGTCTACGCCACCGCGCTCGAGGAGGGCGACCGACCGGAGGACGTGCGCGTGGACGCCCCGACCCGCTTCGGGGCCTACGCCCCGCAGAACTACGGCGGCGGCTATGCGGGGCCGGTCACGTTGCAGGACGCGCTCGCCCGCTCGATCAACACCGTCGCGGTGCGGTTGACGCACGAGCTTGGACCGGAGCGGGTGGCCGGGCTGGCGCGCCGCTTCGGGCTGAGCAGCGTCCCGGCGAAACCCGCGCTTCCCGTGGCGCTCGGCGCCTACGAGGTGCGGCTGCTCGACCTGGTGAGCGCCTACCAGGTGTTCCAGAACGGCGGGGTGCGGCGGCCCGCGCACATCGTGGACCTCGTCACCAACGCCCGCGGCGACGTTCTGTGGCGTCGCCCGAGGGATGCGACCGGCGTCTACGACCCGGTTCGCGCTGCGACGATGACGCGGATGATGGAAGGCGTGATCCAGCACGGCACAGGCCGCGCCGCCGACATCGGCCGCCCGGCCGCGGGCAAGACCGGCACCACCCAGAACTACCGCGACGCCTGGTTCGTGGGCTTCACACCGGACCTCGCCGCGGGCGTCTG
>CAZZZR010000272.1:0-3256 GCA_964658605.1 uncultured Caulobacter sp.
GCGGGATGACGCCCGAGGCCATGACGTTCTCGAGGAAGATGTCGGCGTAGCCGGCGAGCGACTCCACGCCCTCCTGGATGCGCGCGCCGCCGGCGTCGTAGAGGCCGATCACGGGCGCGCCGACCTTCTGCGCCTGCTCCATCACCTTGACGATCTTCTTGGCGTGCGCGCCCGAGAGGCTGCCGCCGAACACGGTGAAGTCCTTGGAGAAGACGTATACGACCTTGCCGTTGATCGCCCCCCAGCCCGTGACGACGCCGTCGCCGGGGATGCGCTGGTCGGCCATCCCGAAGTCCACCGCGCGGTGTTCGACGAACATGTCGAACTCCTCGAAGCTGCCCTCGTCGAGCAGAAGGTCGATGCGCTCGCGGGCGGTGAGCTTGCCCTTGGCGTGCTGGCTGGCGATGCGTTTGTCGCCGCCGCCGAGGCGGGCCGCGGCGCGGCGCTTGTCGAGCTCTTCCAGGATATGCTGCACGCGGGCCTCTCCGAGGGGATCGTCCCGGATGCGTAGGCGAGCGTCCCGGCGCGGGCAAGCAAGGGCGCCGCGCCCGCCCGACGGCCTCAGACCTTCCGCAGCGGGCCCACGCCTGCGCCCGCCGTAGGCTCCAGCCGCCAGCTGGCCAGCACCTTGGCCTCGTAGGGCTTGGCGGCGATGGTGACGGCCATCATGTCGGCCGTGGCGTGCTCTCGGGTCAGGGTGAGGCGCACATAGCCCTTGGCGAGCTGGTCGTTGAACAGCACCTCCTTGTTCTGCGAACTCAGCACCGCGCCCAGCTGGAAGCCCGCGCTGTCGCCGATGGAGGGGCTGGTGACGGAGCTGACGCCGATCTCCGCCGCCACGGGTCGGGCGCCCGAGGCGTCGTGCAGCTGGTTGGCCCAGAAGGCGTGGCTGTCGCCGGAGAAGACGAAGACGTTGCCGCCGCCCAGCCGCTCGCAGATGGCGTCGAACCGGGCGCGGGCGGCGGGGTAGCCGTCCCAGCCGTCCAGATCGAAGGGCTGGCCGAAGCTCATGGCGTGCACGAACTCCGCCGCCCGCTTGCGCTGGCCCTCGGGCATGGCGGCGAGCGCGGCCTTCACCCGCTCCGGGCCGATGGCCTTGGCGATGTCGGGGGCGCGGCAGCGAGCCATCACCACCTCGTTGCCGATCACCTGCCAGGGGCGGCCTGCGGCGACGGAGGCCTTCAGCGTCGTCTCCAGCCACGCCTCCTGCACTGTCCCCAGCATCTGGCGGGTGGGGTCGTTGCAGTAGCTTTCGATGGCCTCCACGTCCGGACCGAGCGTGTAGCCGGCGGGCGGTTCCCCGCCGGTGGCGTAGGCGAGCTTGGCGGCGGCCAGCTTCTGCGCGTCGTCCACCTTGGTCCGCTGGCCGCTCGCCGCCACGCTGTAGAGGGCGTAGGGGATGTCGCCCGCACGCTCGTACTCCAGCTGGTAGGATCGGGCGGTCAGCCGGCTCTCCAGCATCGTCAGGCTGGCGAGGTCGCCGAAGTCGAAGCTGCGGTTGATCGCCTCGAAAGCGCGGCCGGGCACGGGGTCGCGCACGGGAAGCCACTCGTACCAGGCCCGGAGCGCCGCCTGCTTGCGGTCCTCGAAGGCGCCCTCGGTGCGTTCGTTGTGGTTCTCCGCGCCGCCCTTCCAGGTGTCGTTGGCGACCTCGTGGTCATCCCAGACGCAGATCCACGGCGCGCGGGCGTGGGCGGCCTGCAGGTCCGGGTCGCGGCGGTACTGGGCGTAGCGGGTGCGGTAGTCGGCGAGCGTGACGATGTCGTGCGTGGGCTCGGGGATGCGACCGAGCGCCTGACCCTTGGTCATGCCGTAGTCGTCGGGCCGCGCGCCGTATTCGTAGATGTAGTCGCCGAGCTCCACCACGGCGTCCAGCTTCTCAAGCTTCGCGATGTGGTCGTAGGCGTTGAAGTAGCCGGCCGGGTAGAGCGAGCAGGTCACGAAGGCCAGCGTCACCTCGTCCACCTTGCCCGCGGGCAGGGTGCGGGTGCGGCCGGTAGGCGAGGTCGCCCCGCCGGCGGTGAAGCGGTAGAGGTAGTCGCGGCCGGGCTTCAGCCCGCCGACATCCACCTTCACCGTGTGGTCGCGCACGGCTGAGGCGACCGCGACGCCGCAGGCCACCTTGCGGGTGAAGCCCGCGTCCTCCGCCACCTCCCACCGCACCTCCACCGGCGCGTCGCCGGAGGTCGTGGCGCGGGTCCAGATCACCACCCGGTCCGCTAGCGGATCGCCGCTGGCCACGCCGTGCTCGAACCGCACCGCGCCGGAGCCGGGCGCCGCCTTCGCCACGGCCGGCGCCCCGGCAGACAGGGCGAACAGCGACAGGGCGCGGCGGCGGTCGAGATTCATGGCGAGGCTCCCCGGGGACAGCCGTCAGTAGTTCCAGAGCGTGACGGGACGGCGAAGGCCGCCCTTCGTCAACCCGCCCCCGTCGTCTCCACCGACAGCGTCCACAGCCGCTCGGCCGCGTCGGGGTCCAAGGCGTGGGGCATGACGCCCTCGCGGGGGCCGTCTTTCCGGAAGGGGACCGCCTCGGCGCAGTTCTCAAGGTAGAGCCCGCCCACGCCTTCCAGCTCCGGCGCGACCGCGGCCCAGACGGAGGTCGAGGCGCCCTGCTCGGGGCTCTTGAAGCCCTTGGCGACGTTGCCCTCGGCGTCGACCCAGCCGAAGGCCAGGATCTCCTCCCGCGCCATGTGGCGCTGCAGCGGCGTCATGATCCCACCGGGCATGACGCTGTTGGCGTTCACGCCCCGGTCGCGGAAGCGCTTGTCGAAGCCCACGGCGAACAGCGCGTTGGCCGTCTTCGACTGCCCATAGGCCTGCCACTTGTCGTAGGGCCGTACGCGGTAGTTCGGATCTTCGAAATCGACCGCGCTGCGGATGTGGCCGATCGACGACAGCGCCACCACCCGCGCATGGCGCTCCGGCGTGGAGGCCGCCACGAGCGCGGGCGCCAGCAGCACGGTCAAGAGGAAGTGGCCGAAGTGGTTGGTGCCGATCTGCAGCTCCAGCCCGTCGCGGGTGCGCGTCAGGGGGCTGGCCATCACGCCGGCGTTGTTGATCAGTATGTGCAACGGCCGCTCGCCCCACCGCGCCGCGAACGCCCGGATCGAGCCGAAGTCGGAGAGGTCGAGCGCCTCGACCGCCACGCCGTGACCGATGTCGGCGGCGCCCGCCTCGCCCTGCGCCGTGTTGCGGACCGCCAGCACCACCTGCGCCCCGGCCGTCGCCAGGGCGCGCGCGGTCTCCACCCCCA
>CAZZZR010000273.1:0-3157 GCA_964658605.1 uncultured Caulobacter sp.
AGCTGCCGGGCGCCCGCGGGTCTCCGGCGGTCGGGAGGGCTAGGCCGTGTCCGGGCTCTCCAGCATCCTGAACATCGCCAATTCGGGCCTGCAGACGGCGCAGACCGGCTTGCGGACGGTCTCGGACAACGTCTCCAACGTCAACACGCCCGGCTACATCCGCAAGGTCGCCGACCAGCAGTCTGTGTCCGTCAACGGGCAGGGCGGCGGGGTGGACATCGTCGCCATCCGCCTGGCCGCGGACAAGTTCCTGCAGGCGGCCGGCCTCCAGGCGAGCGCGCAGTCCGGCGCCGCGGCCGCCAAGGCCGACACGCTGGACCAGGCGCAGGCGCTGTACGGCGACCCGAACGACGCCACATCCTTCTTCAGCCAGCTCAACACCGTCTTCTCCGGCTTCGCCGCCCTGTCGTCCGACTCGACGACGGCCACGCGGGGAGCGGCGCTGGCGCAGGTGCAGAGCTTCTTCGACCAGGCGAACACCATCTCGGGCGGTCTGGCGACCCTGGCCAACCAGGCCGACTCCAAGGTCTCCGACGACGTCGCCACCGCCAACGACCTGATCAAGCAGATCGACGGCCTGAACGCCGACATCAGTCGCTCGCGCGTGCTGGGACGCGACACCACGGGGGCCCAGAACCAGCAGTCGGGGCTGGTGGACCAGCTCTCGCAGCTCCTGACCGTGAAGGTCGGCGACGACGGGGCGGGGAACCTGGTCCTGCGCACCTCCAACGGCCTGCCGCTGACGGGCGTGGCCGGTCCCTCGACCCTGAGCTACGACACGTCCTCCGGCTCCGGCCAGCTCCAGGTCGCGCCCCCCGGCGGCGGCGCCGCGCAGCCGCTGAGCGGCGACGGACTGTCGGGCGAGATCAAGGGGCTGGTGGACCTGCGCAACACCGACCTGCCGGCGATCGGCGCCCAACTCGGCGAGTTCGTCAGCGGCGCGGCGGAGGCGCTGAACGCCGCGCACAACGCCTCGGCCTCCACCCCCGCCGCGTCCTCGCTCGCGGGTCGCTCGACCTGGCTGAGCGCGTCGGAGGCGTTCTCCGGGATCACCGGCAAGACCACCGTCGACATCGTGGACGCCAGCGGCGCGGTGCAGCGCAAGGTCGACGTGGACTTCGGCGCCGGCACGATCAGCGTCAATGGCGGAGCGCCCTCCGCCTTCACGGCGGCGGGTTTTCCCTCGGCCCTGAACACCGCGCTCGGCGCCTCGGGCTCGGCGAGCTTCGACGCCAGCGGCAAGCTGACGATCAACGCCTCCGCCGCCGGGACCGGCGTGGCGATCGCCGACGACGCGACCACGCCCAGCAGCAAGGCCGGGCGCGGCTTCTCCGACTTCTTCGGGCTCAACGACCTCGTCACCGCCACCGAGCCGACCAACGCCGCGACCGGGACCACCAGCGCCGCGCCCGCCAACTTCACCGGGAACCTGACGGTGCGCCTGACGGGGGCGGACGGGACGCCGTTCAAGGACGTGACGGTGAACACCGGCGCGGCGGCGACGGTCGGCGACCTCGTCAACGCGCTGAACGCCTCCACCACCGGCGTCGGCCTCTACGGCAGCTTCGCGTTGGACGACACGACCGGCACACTCGCCTTCACGCCGGCGCCGAACTCGGGCGTCACGCTGTCGGTGGTGTCGGATTCGTCCCAGCGGGGGACGGGCGGGCCTGGCGCAAGCGTCTTCTTCAACATCGGCGACGTGCAGCGCGCCACCCGTGCGAGCGCCTTCTCGGTGCGCGGCGACCTCGTGGGCGACCCAAGCCGCCTCTCCATCGCCCACTTGGACCCGACGGTCGCGGTGGGGGGGACGGCCCTCTACGCCTCGGACGCCTCGGGAGCCGACGCCCTGGCGCAGGCCGGCCGCAGCACGGTGACGTTCCAGGCCGCGGGGGGGCTGGCGGGGGGCGCCCAGCAGCTGTCGAACTACGCGGCAGGCGTCAGCGCTTCGGTCGCCAACCGGGCGGCCTCCGCCGCCACCGCCCAGACCTCGGCCGCCGCCGTCGCCACCGAAGCCACCACCCGCCGCAGCGCCGTCGAAGGGGTGAACCTCGACGAAGAGCTCACCTCGATGACCACTTACCAGCAGGCCTACAACGCCTCGGCCCGGCTGATCCAGACGGCGCGCGACATGTTCGACGTCCTCTTGAACATGACCTGAGGAGGGTCTTCCGCATGAACCGCGTCGCCACCTCCCAGACCTACGCCTCGGCCATCCTCGGCATCCAGACCGCGGCGGGCCGCGTCGCCGAAGCCGGCGCGCAGGTCTCCAGCGGCAAGCTGGCCGACGACCTCGCCGGCTACGCGCCCACCGCCCGCACGCTCACCGCCGCCCAGGCCGTCAAGGCGCGGATCGACACCTACATCGACACGGGCGCCCGGCTCGGCGACAAGCTGAGCGCGCAGGACACCGCCCTGAACGCCGTGGCCGACTCCGCCACCGGTGCCCGCAAGGCGATCCTGGACGCCATCGCCTCGGGCGACGGCACGACGCTGATGCAGTCGCTGCAGGACTCGTTCGGACAAGCGACGAGCGCGTTGAACACCGACTACCAGGGGAGCTACCTGTTTTCGGGCGGCAACGGCTCCACCCCGCCGGTGGACACCAACCAGATCACCGACCTGCCCACGGGCGGCGCGGCCAGCCACTTCAAGAACGGAACGCTGCAGTCCACCGACCGGCTCGACGACGACGTGGTGGTGAAGACGGGCTTCACCGCCTCGGATGTGGGCGGCGACCTGTTCAACGTGCTGCAGGGCATCGTCACCCAGAACACCGCCACGCCCTTCACCGGCAAGCTGACGCAAGCGCAGCAGGACTACCTCACCTCGCAGCTGCAGCCGCTCGCCGACGCCGCCTCCGGCGTGGAGGCGCAGGTCGCCTCCAACGGCGCGCAGCAGGCCCGGCTCGACACGACCGTCAAGGTGCTCACCGACCGCCAGACCGCCGCCACCGGCGCGATCGGCAAGCTCACCGACGCCGACGCCGCCCAGGCCGCCACCAACCTGCAACTGGCCCAGACCGCGTTGCAGGCCTCCGCGCAGGTGTGGCAGGCGCTGACCTCGAGCTCGCTGCTGAACGTGCTGGCGTCGGGGTGAGGCGGGGGCGAGCGCAGGCGCGATTCCGCGCTAAAAAGTCCGCGCCGGACCCTCCGAT
>CAZZZR010000274.1:0-3144 GCA_964658605.1 uncultured Caulobacter sp.
CCATGCCCGCCGAGCCCGACCATCCGCCGGTCCCGGTCGCGTTCGCCGCCCCTTCTCCTGCCCGCGACGCGCCCGTGGCGCTGGACGTGTTCACCGCCGCCGCCCCGTTCGGGGCCGCGCTGCTGGACGGCGCGGAGCTGTTCAGCGCCCGCATCGTGCAGGCCAACGCCGCGCTGGACGCGATGTCGGCGAACGCCTCGGCGCCCGGCGCCCTGTTCGCCGACCTCCTCGACCCGCCCTCCCGCGCCGACGCCGCCGCCCAGATCGCGGCGGGTCGCGGCGGCCCGTTCGAGGTGCGCCTCGCCACGGCGACGCCCAAGACCGCCCAGCTCTACCTCACCGCGCTGGACGGCCGGCTCACCGCCTACCTCCTCGACGTCTCCGAACAGAAGGCGCTCGAGCTGCAGCTGTCGCAGGCGCAGAAGATGCAGGCGATCGGCCAGCTCGCCGGCGGCGTCGCGCACGACTTCAACAACCTGCTGTCGGCGATCCAGCTGCGGCTGGACGAGCTCCTGCACCGCCACCCCGTGGGCGATCCCTCCTACGAGGGGCTGAACGAAATCCGCCAGACGGCCGTGCGCGCCGCCGACCTCGTGCGCAAGCTCCTGGCCTTCTCCCGCAAGCAGACGGTGCAGCGCGAGACGCTGGAGCTGGGCGAGCTGATCAGCGAATCCGAGGTGCTGCTGCGCCGCCTCCTGCGCGAGGACGTCCGCCTCGTCACCGAGCACGGCCGCGACCTGCCGCTGATCCGCGCCGACAAGAGCCAGCTCGAGACGGCGGTGATGAACCTGGCGGTCAACGCCCGCGACGCGCTGCGCAGCCACGGCCCGTCCGACGGCGGGGTCGGCGTGGTGCGCATCCGCACCGCCCGCGTCAGCCGCGACGCCGCCTTCGCCCTGGGCTTCACCGACGCCCCGCGCGAGGGCGCCGCCCTGATCGAGGTCGCCGACAACGGCCCGGGCATCCCGCCGGAAGCCCTCGACAAGATCTTCGAGCCCTTCTTCACCACCAAGCCGGTGGGGGAGGGGACCGGGCTGGGCCTCGCCACCGTCTACGGCATCGTCAAGCAGATGGACGGCTGGATCCAGGTCGAGAACCTGCCCGCGTCCGAGGGCGGGGGCGCGGCCTTCCGCATCCTGCTCCCCATCCACGTGCTAACGCCGGTGGAGGCCGCGCCCGTCCCGGCCGCCGCCAAGCCCAAGCCCGCCGCCCGCGACCTCTCCGGCGCCGGCCGCATCCTGTTCGTCGAGGACGAGGACGCCGTGCGCGTCGTCGCCGCCCGCCTGTTGCGTGCCCGCGGCTACGAGGTGATCGAGGCCGCGGACGGCGAGGAGGCGCTGGAGCTGGCCGAGGCGCACGCCGGCAAGATCGACCTTCTGATCTCCGACGTCATCATGCCCGGGCTCGACGGCCCGACCCTTCTCAAGAAGGCGCGCAGGTTCCTCGACGGGGCCCAGGTCATGTTCATCTCGGGCTACGCCGAGGCCGAGTTCAGCGACATGCTGGAAGGCGAGGAGGGCGTCACCTTCCTGCCCAAGCCCATCGACATCAAGGTGCTGGCGGAACGGGTGAAGCAGCAGCTGCAGTCGACCTAGCGCGGCCGACGCATGCGGAGCCCCTCCGTCCGAGACTGTCGTCGGAACATATTGCCAACCGGAACAGAACGTGACCAAATCCTCGTTACGGATCGACGGGGCGGATGGCGCGGGGCCGGCCGCCGGAATCGTGCGAAGAGGGAGCGGTCACATGGTTCAGGCGGTGTTGAAGCTCGTGGGTAAAGACGACGGCGACAAGGCGCGCGCGCTCGAGGCGGCGCTTTCCCAGATCGATCGGGCCTTCGGGAAGGGCTCGGTCATGCGGCTGGGCAAGGGCTCCAAGCTCGAAGTCGAATCGATCCCCACGGGCTCGCTGGGCCTTGACCTGGCGCTGGGCGTCGGGGGGGTTCCGCGCGGGCGGGTGATCGAGATCTTCGGGCCGGAAAGTTCCGGCAAGACCACGCTCGCGCTCCACATCGTGGCCGAGGCGCAGAAGGGCGGCGGCACGGCCGCCTTCGTGGACGCCGAGCACGCGCTGGACCCCTCCTACGCCGCCAAGCTGGGCGTCAACCTCGACGATCTCCTCGTCTCGCAACCCGATACGGGCGAGCAGGCGCTGGAGATCGTCGACACCCTGGTGCGGTCCGGCGCGCTCGACGTGGTGGTGATCGATTCGGTCGCCGCGCTGACGCCCAAGGCTGAGATCGAGGGCGAGATGGGCGACTCGCTGCCCGGCCTGCAGGCGCGGCTGATGAGCCAGGCGCTGCGCAAGTTGACCGGCTCGATCTCCAAGTCCAAGACCATTGTCATCTTCATCAACCAGATCCGCATGAAGATCGGCGTGATGTACGGCAGCCCGGAGACCACCACGGGCGGCAACGCCCTGAAATTCTACGCCTCCTGCCGGCTCGACATCCGCCGGACCGGCTCGATCAAGAACCGGGACGAGGTCGTCGGCAACAACGTGCGCGTGAAGGTGGTGAAGAACAAGGTGGCGCCGCCGTTCCGCGAGGTCGAGTTCGACATCATGTACGGCGAGGGCATCTCCAAGATCGGCGAGATCATCGACCTGGGCGTCAAGGGCGACATCGTCGAGAAGTCGGGCTCCTGGTTCTCGTTCAACTCCGTCCGCATCGGCCAAGGTCGCGAGAACGCCAAGGAGTTCCTGAAGAAGAACCCCGACATCGCCGCCGAGATCGAGGCGGCGGTGCGCAAGAACTCCGAGGTGATCGCCGAGGAACTCCTGGTGGCGCCGGAGCGGGAGGAGGACTGAGGGGCGGGGAGGGGAGGAGCGGTAGGCGAGGGCGTTTGATCGCCATCCGCCGCCCATAGAGCCGAGCCGAGCGGCGAGCGTTCGCCGCCCCGGCGCCCGTTCTTCCTCCTCTTTTCTAGCCCTAGCCGTGTGTTCGACCCTCCCGGAGGGTCGAACTTGCTTGGAGGGACGCCCCGCGTCCCGACCCTTTCAGGACGCTGTCGCGCGCAGGGCGCGTCAAGGCAGCGCGAAGCGCTCCTGCGCAGCAGGTCGCCTTGATGCGGCCGAGCACGGCGGACGGGCCACCACGCTGGGGCATGGGCGAGTTTCAGGCGCTTCGGTCGGACGGCTGAGCGG
>CAZZZR010000275.1:0-3137 GCA_964658605.1 uncultured Caulobacter sp.
CGCGACGCCGGGAGCCGGCTTCGTCGGGCCTCGGCTGGAGGCGGATGCGCTGGTCAGCTTCGACGGGACGCGGCTGCCGATGGAGGTCTGGCCCGCACAAGGGGGCGCCAGGCCCTGGGCGGTCGCGGTGGGGCTTCACGGCATGAACGACTACGCCGCTGCGCTCGGGCTCGCGGGCGCGCACTTCGCTCCGCACGGGGTGACGACCTACGCCTACGATCAGCGCGGCTTCGGGCGCACGGCCGGGCGAGGCGTCTGGGGCGGAAACGACGCCATGCGCCGCGACCTCGTCGCCGCCTGCGCGCTGGTGCGGGCGCGGCACCCCGGCGCGGTGCTGGCGGTGGTGGGCGAGAGCATGGGCGGGGCGGTGGCGGTCACCGCCATGGCGTCGAGCGATCCGCCAGACTGCGACCGTCTCATCATGGCCTCGCCCGCCGTCTGGGGCTGGGGCGCGCAGCCGCCGCTCAATGCGGTCGCGCTGTGGCTGATGGCGCACGTGGCGCCCGGCACGAAGCTGACCGCGCCCGACTGGATCGCCCGCCGCATCCGCGCCTCCGACAACGTCGAGGAACTGCGCCGCATGGGCCGCGACCGCGAGATGATCTTCGCCACCCGCGCGGACGCCACCTACGGCCTGCTGGACCTGATGCAGGAAGCGCGGGAGCGGATCGGCAAGGTGCGAGACCCGCAGCACGCGCTCTACCTCTACGGCGCGCATGACGACCTGATCCCCAAGTCCGCCGCCTTCTTCGCCGCGGACGCGTTCGAGCGGGCGGGGGGGCGGAGCGCCTACTACGACACCGGCTACCACCTCCTCACCCGCGACCTGCACCGCACCCGCGTGCTGGACGACGCGCTGGCCTTCATCCGCGACCCCGCCGCAGCCCTTCCCTCGGGCGCGCCGCCGGTGCCGACGAAGATGACGGCGCAGGACGTGCGGGACGAGCGTGTCGCCGCCGCCGCGCTCGCCCGCCGCCCGGCCGCGCGGTAAGACGGGCGCTGGCGAGGCAGCTCAAGCCCGCTGGAGGAACGAGATGGACCTGGACCCGCGATCGGCCCCCGAAGGCGCGCTCCGCTTCGGCGACGGCTCGGCGCGCTACGTGCCCGGCTTCGGGAACCACGTGGCGACCGAGGCCGCGCCCGGCGCGCTGCCGGTGGGCCGCAACTCGCCGCAGAAGCCGCCCTACGGTCTCTACGCCGAGCAGCTGTCGGGAACGGCCTTCACCGCGCCGCGCCACGAGAACCGGAGGAGCTGGCTCTATCGCCTGCGCCCGACCGCCAGCCACCCGCCGTTCCAGCCCTACACGGGCGCGCCGCTGCTGCGCTCCGGCCCGTTCGACGAGGTTCCGCCCACGCCCAACCGCTTGCGCTGGGACCCGCTGACGTGGCCCGAGGCGCCCACCGACTTCGTGGACGGCCTCGTCAGCTACGGCGGCAGCGGCGACGTGGCGACGGGAGAGGGGATCGGCGTACACCTCTACGCCGCCTCCGCCGACATGAAGGATCGGGTGTTCGCCAACGGCGACGGCGAGATGCTGATCGTGCCGCAGGAGGGGCGGCTCCTGGTCGAGACCGAGCTCGGCGTGCTCGATCTGCCGCCGCTGCACGTGGGCCTGATCCCGCGCGGCCTGCGCTTCCGCGTCTCGCTGCCGGACGGGCGTGCGCGAGGCTACGTCTGTGAGAACTACGGCGCCCTGTTCCGCCTGCCGGACCTTGGCCCCATCGGCGCCAACGGCCTGGCCAATCCCCGCGATTTCGAGACGCCTGTCGCCCGGTTCGAGGACCGGGACGAGCCGACGCAGGTGATCCAGAAGTTCCAGGGGCGGCTGTTCACCGTCACCCTCGACCACTCGCCTCTGGACGTCGCGGCTTGGCACGGCAACCTCGCCCCCTGCCGCTACGACCTGCGCCGGTTCAACACCGTCAACACCGTCAGCTTCGACCACCCTGACCCGTCGATCTTCACGGTCCTGACCTCGCCCAGTCCGATCCCGGGGACGGCCAACTGCGATTTCGTGATCTTCCCGCCGCGCTGGATGGTGGCGGAGGACACCTTCCGGCCGCCCTGGTTCCACCGCAACGTGATGAGCGAGTTCATGGGCCTGATCGAGGGCGCCTACGACGCCAAGGAGGGCGGCTTCGCCCCCGGCGGCGCCAGCCTGCACAACCAGATGTGCGGGCACGGGCCGGACAAGGCCAGCTACGAGAAGGCGCAGGGCGCCGAGCTGAAGCCGCACAAGATCGAGGGCGCCATGGCCTTCATGTTCGAGAGCCGCTGGGTGATCCGCCCGACCCGCTGGGCCAGCGAGACGCCGCTGGGCCAGCTCGACTACGCCGACGTGTGGAAGGACTTTGCCAAGGGCCGGCCGCCGGTCTAGCGCGCCGGCGAAGGGGCGGCGGGCGCGGCCTGCAGGAACAGCAGGTCGAGCTTGTGGCCGGTGGAGTAGTCGAGCCCCTGCACCTCGCCGATCGGACGGACAGGGACCCCGGCCGCGGCGGCCCGCGTGGTGAAGGCCGCGAGCGCCTTGCGGTCGACCAGCGCCAGGCGGCAGGCGCGGTCCGCGGCCAGTTCGTCCGCCGCCTTCTCCACCGACACCAACCGCACGACGCCCCCCGACAGGAACACCAGGCTCGGCGGACTGAACGACGAGGACGAGAGGTCCATCGCAGGGCAGGGCTTCAGCCGCTGCGCCGCCGCCACGATCCGTGGGCTGAGCCAGATCGGCGTCAGGCTCGGCAGGGTCACGACATAGGTGTTGACGGCGATCAGGAAGGCCGCAGCTCCGGCGCAGGCCAGGGCGAAGCCGCCTCGCCGCCGCCAGAACAGCGCCGCCGTCGCGCAGGCCAGCACGCCCGCTCCGCAAGCCAGCGCGGCGCTGGGCGCGGTCGAGGGGCCGCCCATCCGCGCCGAGAGCACCGGCGCGGCCGCCGCCAGCGTGAGGCCGCCCACGAGCCACAGGGCGGTGTAGACGCCGCCGGCGATGCGCCCGCCTCCGGCCGGCCGGCTTCCCGTTCGAATCGCCGCGACCGCCGCCCCCGAGGCGAGGCACGCCAGCGCCGGGTAGAAGGGGAGGGCGTAGTGGGGGAGCTTGGTGGCGATCAGCTCGTAGAGCAGCCAGGTCGGGATGATCCACGCC
>CAZZZR010000276.1:0-3086 GCA_964658605.1 uncultured Caulobacter sp.
ACGGCGCGCGCCACGCCCCAGGCCGCCAAGCCGCCTGAGCCGTACCCGAACGTCCTCTCCGAAGCCCTCAAGGAACCGACCATGGCCACCACCTACCGCTTCGCCACCGTCGACGGCCGCAACGTCTTCTACCGCGAGGCCGGCGACCCTGCCGCGCCGACCGTCCTTCTGCTGCACGGCTTTCCGACGTCGAGCTTCATGTTCCGCGACCTGATCCCCCAGCTCGCCGACACGTTCCACGTCATCGCGCCCGACTACATCGGCTTCGGCCAGTCCGACGCGCCGTCCGCCGCCGAGTTCGACTACACCTTCGACAACCTGACCACCCATGTGATCGGGCTGATCGATCGGCTCGGGCTCAAGTCCTTCATCCTCTACATGCAGGACTACGGCGGCCCGGTCGGGTACCGCATCTTCAGCCGGCGTCCCGGCGCGGCGAAGGGGTTCGTGATCCAGAACGCCAACGCCTACATCGAAGGCGTGGGCGACCTGCCTAAACAGGTGTTCCTGCCGCTCTGGGAGACGCGCGACGTCAAGTCCGAAGAGGGCGCGCGCAGCTTCCTGCAGGCGGGCACGACCCGATTCCAATACACCGTCGGCGCCAGGAACCCCGAGGCGATCAGCCCCGACAACTGGACGCTCGACCAGGCGTTGCTGGACCGCCCCGGCCACGACGCCGCCCACCTGGACCTTCTCGAGGACTACAAGACCAACGTCGCCGCCTACGACGGTTGGCACGCCGCCTTCCGCCGGCACAGGCCGAAGACGCTGATCGTCTGGGGCAAGCACGACCCCTTCTTCGTCGAGGCGGGGGCCGAGGCCTACCTGCAGGATCTGCCCGACGCGAAGCTCGTCTGGCTCGACGCCGGCCACTTCGTCTTGGACGAGAACGCAGGCCGCGTCGCCGCCGAGATCAAGGCCCGGTTCGCGGGCGGCTGAGCCCCTCGCCGGCGGCCCTCACCCTCCTCCGACAAGGATCGGTCCCATGCCCGACACCACACCCACCAGCGACGTGGCCTTCACGCCGGCGGTCAAGGCCGTCCAGGCGCGCCGCGGCTCGCGCGAGCTCTACCGGCCGATCGAGGGACGGGGCGGCTTTCGCACCGCGATCGACGAGCGGATGATCGAGACGCTGGCCGAGAGCAACAGCGCCTACCTGGTCACCGCCAGCCGCGACGGCCAGCCCTACGCCCAGCATCGCGGAGGCCCGCGCGGCTTCATCCGCGTCGTCGACGGTCGGACGATCGGGTTCGCCGACTATGTCGGCAACCGGCAGTACATCTCGACCGGCAACCTGACGGAGAACCCGAAGGCCTTCCTGTTCCTGATGGACTACGCGCAGCGCCGGCGGATGAAGATCTGGGGCCGCGCGCGCGTCGTCGAAGGCGACGCAGCCCTGAATGCGCAGCTCGCGTCCAGCGGCTACCGGGCTCGGGCCGAGCAGGCGATCCTGTTCGAGATCGCCGCGTGGGACCTCAACTGTCCTCAGCACATCCCGCAGAAGTTCGACGCCGAGGAGGTCGCCGCGGCGCTCGCCGCCCGCGACGCACGGATCGCCCAGCTCGAAGCCGAACTCGCCCGCCTGGGCGGATCGTCGCCCTGAGCCGGCCCCGCCGGCCGGGGACGTCCTCGCGAAGGGCGGTGAAGCGGACGTGGGGGTCAGGCGGTCCCGGCGTAGCCCGGGGCGGCGGCGTTGGCGACGCTGAGCAGCGACTTGACCGAGGCGGTGGCGACGTCGGTGTCGAGCCCGCAGCCGAAGCGGGTCCGCCCGTCCGGCAGGCGGCACTCGACATAGGCGGCCGCGCGCGCGTCGCCCCCCGTCCCGATCGCGTGCTCCTGGTAGTCCACGATGTCGAGCTCGAGCCCGCAGTCGTCGCGCAGCGCCGCCAGCACGCTGGAGAGGAGGCCGTTGCCGCGGCCGGCGACCGCCTGCTCGCGTCCGTCCAGCCGAATCGTGCCGGTGAACCGCCGCTCGCCCGCCGCGGGCGCCGTCTCGCGGTAGTCGACCAGCTCGAAGCGCCGGGGACCCTCCAGGTGGTAGGCCTGCACGAAGGCGCTCCAGATGTCCGCGGCGACGAGTTCGCGGCCCAGCCGGTCGGCCATCGCCTGCACCACGTGGCTGAACTCGCCCTGCATCCGCTTGGGGAGCTTCAGGCCCTTGTCCTGCTCCAGCACCCAGGCGACCCCGCCCTTGCCGGACTGCGAGTTGACGCGGATCACCGCCTCGTAGCTGCACCCGATGTCGGCCGGGTCGATCGGCAGGTAGGGCACGTCCCACTGCTGGTCGTTGCGCTGGGCCTGCGCCGCGAAGCCCTTCTTGATCGCGTCCTGGTGGCTGCCGGAGAAGGCGGTGAAGACCAGATCCCCCGCGTAGGGGTGGCGGGGGTGGACGGGGAGGTGGTTGCAGTATTCCACCGTCTTCACGACGCCGTGGATGTCGCTGAAGTCCAGCCCCGGGTCGACGCCCTGGGTGTAGAGGTTCAGCGCCAGCGTCACGATGTCGACGTTGCCGGTGCGCTCGCCGTTGCCGAACAGGCAGCCCTCCACCCGGTCCGCCCCCGCCATCACCGCGAACTCCGCCGCCGCCACGCCCGTCCCGCGGTCGTTGTGCGGGTGGGCGGAGATGACCACGCTGTCGCGGTGGGAGATGTGGCGGTCGAACCACTCGATCTGGTCGGCGTAGACGTTGGGCGTGGCGCACTCGACCGTGGCGGGCAGGTTCAGGATCAGCGGCTTGTCGGGCGTCGGCTGCAGCACCGCGATCACCGCCTCGCAGACCTCGACGCTGTACTCGACCTCGGCGGTGGAGAAGGTCTCCGGCGAGTATTCGAAGCGCCAGTCGGTGCCAGGGCGGCGCTCGGCGTTCTCCCGCAGCATGTGCGCCGCATCGACGGCGATCTGCTTGATCTGCGCCTTGTCCATGCCGAACACGATCCGCCGCCAAGCGGGCGAAATGGCGTTGTAGACGTGGACGACGGCGGTCTTGGCCCCCTGCACGCTGTCGAAGGTAGTCTCGATCAGGTCGCGCCGCGCCTGGGTCAGCACCTGGATGGTGACATCGTCCGGGATCGTCCCGCCGTCGACCA
>CAZZZR010000277.1:0-3077 GCA_964658605.1 uncultured Caulobacter sp.
GGAGCGGCTGGCCGGGACCATGCCTGATGGACCCGCGCCGGGCCCGACCGGCGTTCCGCAGCCCCGCGAGCGCAGGAAGGCGCGCTTGGCGGCGGCCCGGCGGTCGCGCTCGGGCGGGGTGTTCACGAGCATCAGGCCCAGGCGCGCGCCGTCGGTCCGGTCGAAGACCGCGACGCGAGTGCGGCCGCAGAGGTCGGCGAGCCGGGGCTCATCCAGCACGTCCAGCGCCATGAGCTTGGGGCGGGCGCGCAGCCACGGGTCGTTGCGCGCCAGGTCCCAGCCGTAGAACAGGCCGGTCGAGTCGATCAGCACCGCGTCGGCGTCGGCGGCCCGCATCTCGGCGACGGCGCGGGCCTGGGGCGAGGTCCAGCGCCAGGCCTGCCACAACCGCAGCGGCAGGAGCACGACCACCGCGACCGCCAGCGCCGCCGCCCACCCTCGCCACAGGGCCGCCCGTCCGCCTGCGTCGCGGCGGTCGAGGAGCGCGGTGAAGCCCAGCGCGCCCACGAGCGCGATCGAGCCCAGGAAGCCGTGCAGGTAGCGGTAGCCCCAGCCGTGCCCCTGGAAGGGCAGCACCACCAACATGAAGCCGCAGATCAGCACGGGCCCGGCGGCCAGCGCGAGGACCACGCCCCGGCGGCCCTCGGCGTCCGCCTCCCCGCCGCGCATCCGCCAGGCGGCCGCCGCGCCCACGACCCACAACGGCCACGTCAGGGGGTTCTGCCAGGCGGCGAAGCGCAGGAGGTTCTGCGCCATCACGCCCACGCCTCCGGGCGTGAACGCCTTCAGCAACACGGCGAACTGCGAGAGCGGCGTCGGCGCATGGCCCGCCAGCGTCGCCCCCGACAACGCCGCCGCCGTCGGGAACCAGCGCAGCCAGAACAGGCCGGCCGCCGCGTAGACGATCGTGTGGAACACGGCCCTCGGCCAGCGGCGGCTCAGCCACAGATCCAGCACCAGCGGCGCGGCGAAGGCGGGGTGGAACACCACCTGGTGCAGCCCGCAGGCGGCGAAGGCGACGACGCCGGCCGCGATCTGGCTCCAGGCTCCCCGCCGCAGGAACAGCCACAGCCAGACCATGTTGAACGCCAAGTGCGCGGTCATGGCGTAGGGCGTCATGGCGGTGACGAGGAACTGCGCCGAACTCGCGAGCAGGGCTGCGGCGATCCAGGCGCGCGCCGGTCGCTCCGGCCACAGCCTGCGCCCCACGCCGAAGGTGGCCAAGAGCGCGACGCCGCCCAGGAGCGCGCTCGCGAGGTCGGCGTCGCCCAGCCTCAGAAAGGCCGCCTGCATCGCCGCGTTGCCCGGCAGGTAGCTGGAGGCCCAGTGGGTCCCGCCCTCCACGGGGAGGAGGAAGCTCGGCGCCATGGCGGTCTCGAACGGCCGCCAAGCGGGGGGGACGGGCGCCATCAACCGCCCGTGGCCGAGGATCTGCGCGTCGAACCGCGCCATGCTCTCGTCGGCCGAGACGGTGAAATCGCAGAAGACCAGCTTGGCGCCGATCCAGGCGATCACGGCCACCGTCGCGGCGAGGCCGAAGGCGGCCAAGCGTGGATGCCCCAACGCCACGGCCGGCGTCCTCGCCGCGGCGGGCCACGTCGCACGCACTCGCGCTAGCAGCACCAAGAGGACCACCATGCCGACGACCACCGGCAGATCCTGCGTCGCCAGATACAGGTCGGTGATGCTGAAGTCGGGCGACAGGCGCGTCGTGGCCACGCCCGCGGCCAGGAGCGGGACCAGCCACAGACCCAGCCGCGCGAGCCGCAAGGGCAGCCAGGTGCGATCGGAGGGGGCGTCGCTCATGGACGGACGGGGCGCTCCTCGCGGCGAGGGACGGCCGCAGGGCCAAGGGCTAGAGCGCGTCGCGGCTGCGGTCGAGCGCCTGGTGGAATCTCGCCTCCCATCGCCATTGACAGCGCTGGTCAAGCGACCTCCGTTGAGGGGCCGCCGCGGTGCGGGCGCAACGGGGGAGGGGCGGGTGAGATCAGCCGGGCGATGCGCGGCGGCCCTTGCGGTGTGCGCGATGGCGACGGCGTGGTTCGCGCCCTGTGCGGCCGCCGATCGGACGACTCCCCTCAAGCCCTGGCCGGTCCAGCTCAAGCAGCAGGCGGGCTATGACGCCGCCCAGCCGGCCGACACCCTGCCGCACAGCGCGGCGGCGCCGTCAAAGCCGGTCGCCAAGCCGCCCTACGCCGGGCCGGCGCTGCCGCAGACGGCGCCCGGACGGTGGACGCTCGCGGGAGGCTGGAGGCTGGCCTCGGCGCTCGACGTGCGGGGCGACGGGGCGGCGGTCTCACGCCCGAGCTTCGACGCCTCCCCTTGGATGGCGGCCACCGTGCCGGGCACGGTGCTGACCACGCTGGTGGACCGCGGCGTCTACCCCGATCCCGCCTACGGCCTGAACAACCTCGCCATTCCGGAGAGCCTGAACAAGCACGACTGGTGGTACCGGGCCGAACTTGACGCGCCGGCGTCGCTTGCGGGCAAGCGCTCGGAGCTCGTCTTCAACGGCGTCAACTACGCCTCCGAGGTCTGGCTGAACAGCGAGCGGCTGGGGACCACCACGGGCGCCTTCGTCCGCGGCCGCTTCGACGTGACGGGCTTGCTGAAGCCGGGCGCGCGCAACGTCGTCGCCGTGCGCGTGTCGCCGCCGCCGCATCCGGGCATCCCGCACGAGCAGTCGATTCTGGGCGGCGTGGGCGAGAACGGCGGCATGATGATGCTAGACGGCCCGACCTTCGGCGCGACCGAGGGCTGGGACTGGATCCCGGGCGTCCGCGACCGCAACACCGGCCTCTGGCAGGACGTGGAGCTGCACGCCACCGGCGAGGTCCGGCTTGGCGACCCCCGCGTCGTCACCACCCTGCCGCTGCCCGACCGCTCCACCGCCGACGTGGCCATCACCGCTGCCCTCACCAACCTCTCGGGCGGGCCGGTGGAGGGCGAGCTCGTCGCGGCCTTCGACGACGTGCGGGTCGCCAAGCGCGTCACCTTGCGGCCGGGCGCCAACGCCGTGGCGCTCACACCCGCCGAGTTCGCGGCCTTGCGGGTCAGGAACCCCAGGCTCTGGTGGC
>CAZZZR010000278.1:0-3065 GCA_964658605.1 uncultured Caulobacter sp.
GACGAGAGCGTCTCCGCGCTGGACGTCTCGGTGCAGGCGCAGGTGCTGACGCTGCTGAACGACCTGCAGGCGCGCCTCGGCCTGACCATCGTCTTCATCACCCACGACCTGCGCGTCGCGGCCCAGATGGCCGACCGGATCGCGGTGATGCGCGGGGGCGAGATCGTGGAGCTGGGCGACGCCAAGACGGTCCTGACCGCCCCCGCGCACGCCTACACGCGAGCCCTGCTGGAGGCGGCGCCGGGCTGGACCTCGCGCCGAGCTTGAGCGGCCTTACGGCTACATGAACCGGCGTGGGATGGTCGTGACATGCGGTCGGTCGAGCACCGTCTCGCCGTTCAGCGTGGCGACGGTGCTCTCCTCCACATGGAACGCCCGAGCGTCGGCTGTGACCGTCACCTGCGCCCGCACCGCCACCTCCCAGCCGGGGCGGCTGAAGCGGGCGTACTGCTCGCCCCTCCAGCGGCAACTCGACGGGTGGCGCGGGTCGTAGGAGAGGGTGACGTTCGGTCCGCCGCCGCCCAGCGTCTCGCCGACGTCGGCCACTTCGGACGGGTGATCCGGCCAGGCCTCGACCACCCGCGCGGCCCCGCCGGCCTCGGCGATCTCCATCCTCGGCCAGCCCGCAGGGTCTGCGGGCATCGGCGGCTGCAAGGCGATCGGCATCGGAGGCTCCGCCGGAGGGCGGGGGCGCACCGGCAGCTCCAGCCGCGTCTGCGCCAGGTCGACGGTCACGGTCGCCACCTCCGGCGAGGGCCAGACCAGCGGCCACAGGCTCTCCGACACCGCGGCGCGTATGCGGCGGCCCGCCTTGAAGCTGTGGGCCGTGAAGTTCAGCGGAACGGTCACCTCGTAGGCGCGCCCGGGCTCCAGCGGCTTCGGCTGCGCGTCTCCGTCGCGGTGCGTCAGGTTCAAGATGCCGTAGGTGACCAGCCACGACTTGCCGTCAGGCCCGACATCGCAGACGCGCACGGCCAAGTGCGCCACCGGCTTGTCGGCCGAGACTCGGACCTTCAGCGCGCCCGCGCCCAGGATCTCGACGTCCGCGGGCAACGGCGGGGTATCGAAGACGTGCGAGCGGGCGTCGTCCGCCGACTGTTCGCGCGGCAGTTCGGTAGGGGCGAAGGGCACCCATTCCACCTTGCCGAGCCCCACCACCCTGTCGCCCGCCACGGCGACCGTCTCGGCCGGCTGCGGCGCCTCGTGCAAGCCGCCGGCGCCGAAGTGGAGCGCACGGGGCGGGCGGGACGGTGGCCAGCTCGGGTCCGCCACCCAGCGTCCGGGGATGGGTCCCGGCGAGACCTGGGCGGCCGTGGCCTCCGGCATGAAGGCGCGAAGCATGGGCTCGGCCATGATCCCGGTCTCCTCGCCCATCAGGTGCTGACGCCACCAGCGCACCTCCTCGTACGCCCAATCGAGCGCCGGCCCGGGCGTCGCGGGCCACGGGTAGCCATGCTGCCAGGGGCCGTAGACCCCTTTGCGCGGGACCTTCAGGTGGCTGAGCAGGCGCGGCAGTTCGTTGCCGTAGGAGTCGACCAGACCGCCGACGACATAGGTCGGGCACTTGATCGCGCCCCAGTCCAGGGCGACCGACCCGTGGCTCCAGTAGGCGTCATTGGTCTGGTGCGAGAGCCAGCGGGCTGCGATCGGAGGCGTCGCCGCCAGCCGCGCTTTCCACTTGGCCAGCCACGCCTCGCCCGACACCTGCGGATCCGGCGGCCCCGCCATGACCACCTTCATGCTGGTGGCCCACTTCAGCCCGGTGAGGGCGAAGGCTCCCCCGAGGTAGTGGGCATCGTCGGTGTAGCGCATGTCCGACGCCGACATCGGCATGATCGCCTTCAGCGCCGGCGGGTTCAGCATGGCCGTCTGCAGGGTGCTGAATCCGCCCCACGAGACGCCACGCATCCCGACCGCCCCGTTGCACCAGGGCTGTTTGGCCAGCCAGGCGATCACCGCGGCGCAGTCGGCCTGTTCACTGGCCAGGTATTCGTCCTCCAGCACGCCCCCGGAGTCGCCCGAACCCCGCGTCTCCAGCCGGGCGTAGGCGATCCCGCGCTCCGCCAGCACCTTGCCCCACAGCATGTCGAACCCGCGATAGCGGTCGCGCTTGCGATAGGGGATCGCCTCCAGCACCGCCGGCGCCTTCACCCCGCCCTGCGGAGTCCACAGCTGGATCGCCAGCGGCGTTCCGTCCGCGCCCGGGACGAAGGCGTTCTCGGTCACCTTCACGGACCCGGCCTCGGGCATGCGCCAAGGCGTTCCCGCCCAGCTCCGCGTGGATGCCGCAGCCCAACCGGCCGAAAGGAGCAATTCGCGTCGCCGCATTCGAGGCCCTCCGGCCTGAGGCTAGCTTGGCCGCGGCCGGCCGGCCCATGCCATTTTACAATGGCGCATTGCGTCGGCCGAACCAGGCGCTTGAGACCGCTGACGGCGATCTGAGGTCCAAGGCTAGGAAGGCGTCTCCTCCCAGCCCAGCCCTAGGCTTTTCTGAAGCGCGATATAGTCGAGGGTGAGCCGGGCCTGGGCGGAGGCGACGCCGACCTGGGCGTCGGCGCGGCGCTCCTCGGCGTCGAGCTGGTCGATCACCGCCGCGGTGCCGCCCGCGACCCGGATCGACGTCAAGCGCGAGACACGGTCGGCGGAGGCCTGCACCGACATCAGCGAGCGCACCCGCTCCCGCTGGTGGGCGTAGGCGGAGAGGGAGGTCTCGGCGTCGGCCAGAGCGGCCAACACCGTGCGCCGATATTGGGCGATCGCTTCGTCGGTCTGGCCGCGGGCGTTGTCGATCGCGGCGCGGGTGCGGCCGAAGTCGAACGGCTTCCACTGCAGGAAGGGCGCGACCGCGTAGGTGAAGCTGTCGCCGTTGAAGAGGTCCGACGCGTCGGTGGCGCCGAAGCCCAGATTGCCCAGCAGCGTGACCTTGGGGAACAGGTCGGCGGTCCGCTGGCCGACCAGGGCGTTGGCGGCGGCGATCCGGCGTTCGGCCGCGCGGACATCCGGCCGCTGGCGCAGCAGGCGGGCGGGGTCGCCCACGGCCACGCTGGCGGGGGGCAGGGGCGGCG
>CAZZZR010000279.1:0-3063 GCA_964658605.1 uncultured Caulobacter sp.
GGCGGCGGCGGAGACGTTGCCGCGCTTCCGCCAGGCGCTCGAGGTCGATGACAAGACGCCGGAGGCGGGGTTCGACCCCGTCACCGCCGCCGACCGGGGCGCCGAGGAAGCGATGCGCCGCCTGATCTCCGCGCGCTTCCCCGACCACGCCGTGGTGGGGGAAGAGCACGGCGAGGACCGGCCTGACGCCGAATGGGTGTGGGTGCTCGATCCCGTGGACGGCACCCGCGGCTTCATCTGCGGCGTTCCCCTGTGGACGACGCTGATCGGCCTCAGGTTCCAGGGTGCCCCAGCGCTCGGCTCGATCGGGCAGCCTTACCTGGACGAGCTCTACGTCGGGCGCACACGCGCGCACGGCGGCGGCGCGCGCCTCATCGCCCGGGGGGGCGAGCGGCCGCTGCGCGTGCGCCCCTGCCCGCGCCTCACCGACGCCACCCTGGCCGCCACCGACCCCGACGGCAACTTCTCGCCCGCCGAGCTGGGCGCCTTCCGGCAGGTGCGGGCCGCCGCGCGGCTGACGCGGCTGGGCGGCGACGCCTACTTCTTCGCCATGGTGGCCGCCGGGCTGGTCGACCTCGTCGTCGAGGCGGGGCTTAAGGCCTGGGACATCGACCCCGTCCTGCCGGTGATCGAGGGCGCGGGCGGCGTCGTCACCGACTGGAGCGGCGGCCCGCAGGGCGGCCGGCCGCAGGCGGCGGCGGCTGGCGACCGCGCCTGCCTGGACGAAGCGCTGACCGCGCTGAAGCGCTCGGCGGCCTAGCTCCGCCGCGCCTTCACCACCGCGGCGTCGAGCGCCTGCAGGAAGCGGGAGCGGTCGGCGGGGGCGAAGGGGCGGGGCCCGTTTGTGACCTCGCCCACGGACCGCAGGTGCTCGCCCACCATCCTCGACGCGAGGGCGGAGCCGATGCTGTCGGGTGTGAAGGGGCGGCCGTTCGGGTGCAGCGCCTGGGCGCCCGCCCTGAGCGCGCGGTCGGCGAGCGGGATGTCGGCGGTGACGACGATGTCGCCCTTGCCCGCGCGCTCCGCGATCCAGTCGTCGGCGACATCGGGACCCGAGTCCACCACGACGGCGTGGACGCGCGGGTCGCGGGGCGTGCGGATCCAGCTGTTGGAGACGACGAACACCTCCAGCGCGTAGCGGTCGGCGACGCGGTAGACCTCGTCCTTCACAGGGCAGGCGTCGGCGTCGACGTAGAGGGCGGTCATCGCGCGCTTCTAGCGGCCGCGGCCGGCGCGGGTCTATGAGGGGCGCGCGACAGGAGACGCCCATGGCCCGGATGATCACGCTCGAGTCCAAGATCGACGGCTTCGGCTTCCAGGCCCTGCACGCGCAGCCCGAGGGCCGGCGCCGCGGCGGCGTGGTGCTGATCCAGGAGATCTTCGGCCTCGACACCTACATGCAGGCCGACGTCGCCCGATGGGCGAAGCTGGGGTTCGAGGTGCTGGCCCCCTCCATGTTCGACCGCGAGGAGCCGGGCTTCACAGCCGACCACGATCCGGACGGGCTGCAGCACGGCTTCCGTCTGGCGCAGGGCAACGGGCTCGACAACGCCACCTACGACGTCGAGACCTGCGTCGACGAGCTGACCAAGCGCGGCCCCGCCTTCGCGGTGGGCTACTGCTACGGCGGCAGCATCGCCTGGCTGGCGGCCTGCAAGGTCGACACGCTGGCGGCGGCGAGCGGTTACTACGGCGGGATGATCCCGGCGCACGCGAAGGACAGGCCGCTGTGCCCCGTGGTCCTGCACTACGGCCTGCTGGACGCCCACATCCCGCAGGACCGGGTGGACATCATTCGCCAGCACCACCCCGGCCTGCCGATCCACGTCTATGAGACGGGCGGCCACGGGTTCAACAACGAGGGTTCGCCCGCCTACGACCGTGCCAGCGCGGAACTGGCGCGGGAACGCACGCTGGCGCTGTTCGCGGCCAACGGTGCGGCCTGAGCCCCGCCTCAGCGCTGGGGCTTGGCGGCGGCCGGTGGCGCGGTCTCGGGCTGGGACTTGGCGGTGGTGTCGCTGGGCTTGTAGTTGTTCACGCCGATGCCGTTGATGGACTTGCCCGGGTGCGGCTGCGTCGTGCCCGTCTCGCCCTCGCCGACCGGACCGGCGGTGGCCAGGCACGAGAGGTGGAACTCCCGGCGCGCCTGGGCGGAGAGGCCCTTGCGGTCGGCCTCGGCGTCGCACTGTTTCGCGCGCGTGGTGCGGTCGACGCCGCTGGGCTTGGTGACCGCCTGCGATTCCTTGTTGGCCGCGACGGGCGCAGTGGGCGTCTTGGCGGTGAGCGGGCCCTTCTGGCAGGTCTTCAGGAAGCTGGTGCGAGCCGCGCCGGTCAGGTTCTGGCGCTTGGCCTCGCTGGCGCAGTGCGCGGACTGGGCGGTGGGCTTGGCCGAGACCGGGGCGGCGGCGGCCAGCGCGCCGAGGGCCAGGCCCGCGGCGAGCGTCAGGGGGAAGTGGGCGCGCATCGTGTCAGGCCTCCGGGCTCTTTTCATCGCAACGTCGAAAATGCGGGGCGGTTCCTCACGGCTCAGGCGCGAGCGCGGCGGCGGGCGAACGGCCAGTCGACCACCTCCCCCGCCCACAGCGCCCACCACACGAACACGGGTTGGAAGGCCAGCCGCGGCCCGTGGTACCACCAGCTCGACGGCAGGCCGGGCACGGTCACGCGGTCCAGCGCGTGGTGCAGATTGGCCGGGAACACGGCCACCGCATAGAGCGCCAGCATCACCCCCGCCCACCACCGCGTCATAGGAACGAGGAGGCCGATTCCGCCCGCAACCTCGCACGCGCCGGTGAAGACGATGACGATAGCGGGCGCCGGGACCCAGGCCGGCATGATCGGCAGGAAGGCTGCGGAGTCCGCCATGTGGAAGACGCCGAACGGAACGTAGACGAGCGCCAGCAGCCAGCGGGCGACGGCGCGAGGCGTTGATCTCTGCAGCGTCCAAGCTCCTGATGCCGTGGACGCTTCCGCCCTTAACCTCTTGAAGGCCAGGGTGCGCTCGGGCGCGAGCGTGTCAAGGACGACAGGCTGCGCCGGTCGCCGCGGAGCGGCGTCCTTGAG
>CAZZZR010000280.1:0-3051 GCA_964658605.1 uncultured Caulobacter sp.
GGCGGAGGCCAGGGTCGCCGCCGCGGCGAGCCCCAGGGTCAAGGTCTTGATGGTCATGGTATCCTCTCTCGATGTCGCCGGGCGTCTTGCGCCGGCGGTGGGGACGGCGCCCGCGCCCAAGCTTGGGAACACGGACGCCGCCGGGTGGTTCAGCGAAGCTTCAGGTCACCAGCGGCGCCAGCCGCCGTAGTCGCCGTCGTCGGCCCCCGTCCGGATGTAGCCGGCGAGGTGGTCGAGCCTGGCGTTCAGCCAGGCGACCTGGTCTCCGCCCAGCCCGCCCTGCCGGTCGAGCAGGCCCCGCTCCGCCCTGCGGATGGCGTTCAGCTCGCCCTGAGCGTGCCAGGCGCGCCAGCCGGGGAGCCGGCCGCTGTCGCGAGCGCCGTCGATCCAGACCTGCAGGCGGTCCTCGCGGTCGCGCAGGCCGCCGCCGTTGAAGTAGGCCGCGGGCTGCGGACGCCAGCCGTACTGGCCGCCCGGGAAGTGCGGGCCGCCGTAGCCGCCGCCGTACCAGTCCTGCGCCATGGCCGGAGCCGTGGCCGTCAGCGCGCCTACGGCGGCGACGGCGGCGAAGGTGAGAGCCTTGAAGTTCATCGTCCAATCCCCTGCGCTTGTGCGCCCGGCGGCTGATCCGTCGGTCGATGAGGGAGAGTGCGACCCGCCCGCTGAACGGATCTGGAGGCCGGGATTTAGCCGCCGTTCAGGCACGGCCACGCTTTCTCGCGCGCCCTCCTGACAGGATCGTGCGGAGCGGAGCCGCTTCCGGGGCGTTTCTTTGCGGCGCGGGCCTTGCTATGAGCGGCGCGCTCACGCGACGGGCCGCCTTGGCGGCAAGAGATCGCTTCGCCCATAGGACGACGGACGCCGCATGAAGAACACGCTGCCGCTAAGCCTGCACATCCCCGAACCCTCGGGCCGACCCGGCGACGTGCCCAAGTTCGAGTTCCCGCTGCAGGCGGCGGGCGAGGCGCCCCGGCCGGAGATCGACGCCAACCCCCACGACATCCGGGAGATGGCCTACGGCCTGATCCGCGTTCTGGACGAGGAGGGACAGGCGGTGGGCCCGTGGAATCCGCGGCTCGACCCCGCTGCCCTGCGGCGCGGCCTCAAGAGCATGGTGCTGACGCGGACCTTCGACGACCGGATGTACCGCGCCCAGCGCCAGGGCAAGACCAGCTTCTACATGAAGTGCACCGGCGAGGAGGCGATCGCCTGCGCCCAGGCCCTGGTGCTGAGCCGCGAGGACATGGGCTTTCCCACCTACCGCCAGCAGGGCCTCCTGATCGCGCGCGGCTATCCGCTGGCGACGATGATGAACCAGATCTACTCCAACGCCGAGGACCCGATCAAAGGGCGCCAGCTTCCGATCATGTATTCGTCCAAGGAATTCGGCTTCTTCACCATCAGCGGCAACCTGGGCACCCAGTATCCGCAGGCCGTGGGCTGGGCGATGGCCAGCGCCTACAAGGGCGACGACAAGATCGCTATCGCCTGGATAGGCGACGGCGCCACCGCGGAGGGCGACTTCCACAACGCCCTGACCTTCGCCAGCGTCTATCGCGCGCCCGTGATCTTGAACATCGTCAACAACCAGTGGGCCATCAGCTCCTTCCACGGCATGGCGGGGGGCGAGAACACCACCTTCGCGGCGCGAGGCGTGGGCTACGGCCTTCCGGCGCTGCGGGTCGACGGCAACGACTTCCTGGCCGTCTACGCGGCGACCCAGTGGGCCTACGACCGGGCGCGGCTGAACCTGGGCGCCACGGTGATCGAGCTCTTCACCTACCGCTCCG
This sequence comes from uncultured Caulobacter sp., assembly GCA_964658605.1. Classification (GTDB taxonomy): domain Bacteria; phylum Pseudomonadota; class Alphaproteobacteria; order Caulobacterales; family Caulobacteraceae; genus JASLDZ01. The sequence continues at coordinate 1,791 of CAZZZR010000280.1, forward strand.
GCCAGCACTCCACCTCCGACGACCCCGCCCGCTACCGCCCCGCCGACGAGCACGAGCGTTGGCCGCTCGGCGACCCCGTGCTGCGGCTGAAGCAGCACCTGATCGCCATCGGCGAATGGGACGAGGCGCGCCACGAGGCGCTGCAGGCGGAATGCCTCGATGAGGTGAAGGCGGCGGGCAAGGAGGCGGAGTCCATCGGCACGCTCGGCCAGAACCCGCCCTCGGCCAAGGAAATGTTCGTTGACGTGTTCAAGGAGCCGGACTGGCGACTGGTCGAGCAGCGCAGCGAGCTTGGGGTCTGACCCGATGCCCCAGATGAACATGATCCAGGCGCTGAACAGCGCCCTCGACGTCAAGATGGCTTCCGATCCCGACGTCCTCTCCTTCGGCGAGGACGCGGGCTACTTCGGCGGCGTGTTCCGCGTCACCGAGGGGCTGCAGCGCCGCCACGGCCTGACCCGCAGCTTCGACGCCCCCATCGCCGAGGCGGGCATCATGGCCGCCGCCATCGGCATGGCGACCTACGGCCTGCGCCCCGTCGTGGAGATGCAGTTCGCCGACTACATCTACCCCGCCTACGACCAGATCGTCTCCGAGGCCGCGCGCATCCGCTACCGCTCCGGCGGCCAGTTCAGCGTGCCGCTGGTGGTGCGCACCCCCTACGGCGGCGGCATCTTCGGCGGCCAGACGCACAGCCAGTCGCCGGAGGCCCTGTTCACCCACGTCGCCGGGCTGAAGGTGGTGGTGCCGTCCAACCCCTACGACGCCAAGGGCCTGCTCATCGCCGCGATCGAGGACGACGACCCGGTTCTGATCTTCGAGCCCAAGCGCATCTACAACGGCCCCTTCGACGGCTGGCACGACAAGCCCGTGCAGCCCTGGGCCGGCCACGCCAAGGCCGAGGTGCCCGAGGGCCGCTACGTCGTGCCGCTCGGCCAGGCCGAGATCGTGCGCGAGGGGGCGGACATGACCGTCCTCGCCTACGGCACCATGGTGCACGTGGCCCTGGCGGCGGCGGCGCACGCGGGCGTGGACGCCGAGGTGATCGACCTGAAGACGCTGGTGCCGGTGGACATCCAGACCATCGAGACCAGCGTGAAGAAGACCGGCCGCTGCGTCATCGCCCATGAGGCGACCCGCACCTCCGGCTTCGGCGCGGAGCTTTCGGCGCTGGTGCAAGAGCGCTGCTTCCACCACCTGGAGGCTCCCATCCTGCGCGTCACCGGCTGGGACACCCCCTATCCCCACGCCTTCGAGTGGG
>CAZZZR010000281.1:0-3035 GCA_964658605.1 uncultured Caulobacter sp.
GCGCCAAGAGCAGCCGCCGGCTCCACTCCGGCTTTCGGACTTTCCGGGCCAGCCAGCGGAGACCGGCGGCGGTCGGCGTCCATACGATTGGAAGCGAGCTAAGCCGACTTCCAAATCAACAAGTCGGCTTCTCAGTGCGGCCGGAGCAGCAGCTTGCAGGCGCGCTTGTCGGTGCGCAGGGCCTCGAAGGCGGTGGGGAAGGCGTCGAACCCTACGACGCCGGTGACCAGGGCGCTTGCGTCGATCGCGCCCCGTGCCAGCCGGTCGATCACAAAGGCGAAATCGCTGCGGTCGTGGCCGAGGGCGAAGTTCATGCTGATCTCCTTGGTCAGGGCCAGGAGCGGGTGCAGACGGTCCTGCTCCATACAGGCGCCGACCACGACCACGCGGCCGAACAGGCGGGCTTGGCGCACCGCCTCCTGGATCATTCCAGGGACGCCGACGCACTCGAACACCACGTCAGGAGGCCCGCCGGCGTGGGCGACGAACGCCTCCTCCAGAGGTGAGGCGAGGGGGTCGGCGACGGCGTTGGCGCGGAAGGCCAGCGCCCGCTCGCGCCGCGCGGCCTCGGGCTCCGACACCAGCACGCCCGCCGCGCCCGCCAGCGCGGCGAACGCCGTAACCGCCAGCCCCACGGGACCGCCGCCTATCACCAGCACCCTGGCGCCGAGCAGGGGCCCGGCCTTGCGCACCGCGTGCAGCCCCACGGCCAGCGGCTCGACCAGCGCGCCCGCCTGCAGGTCCAGCCCGTCCGGAAGCCGGATCGCTTGGGCGGCGTTGGCGGCCACGTACTGCGCGTTGCCTCCGGGAGCGGCGATGCCGATGTAGGCGACGTTCGGGCAGATGATGTCGAGCCCGTCGCGGCACCGAGCCCCGCAGGCCGGACAGGCGCGGTAGGGCATCACCGTCACCCGGTCGCCCGTTCGCCACGACGCCGCCCGCGCCTGCGGCCCCGCCTCCACCACCTCGCCGCAGAACTCATGGCCGAGGATCATGCCCGCGGGCAGCGGCGTATCCATACCCGCCTGCGTCAGGTGCAGGTCGGTACCGCAGACGCCGCTGTAGGCCACCTTAAGAACAAGGTCGCCGGGCCCCGGCTCCGGATCGGGAAGGGAGACGCAGGACAGGAGCGCCCCTGTCCGCTCGAACACCGCCGCACGCATTCCACCTTCCCAAACCGTCAGTCTTGACTTTTTCAGACAGGTTCGCCGGTTATATGTCAGCTTCTAAGAGGCCCTTAGGCCCGGACAGAAGCGGAGGAGACAACATGGGACGCCTGCAGGGCAAGGCCGCCATCGTGCTGGGCGCGGCCAGCGAGAACAACATGGGCCAGGTGATCGCCCGGCGCTTCGCCGCCGAGGGCGCGAAGGTGCTGGTCGCCGGCCGGCACATCGAACCGTTGCAGGCGCTGGCCAAAGAACTCGGCGGCGAGGCGGCGACCTGCGACATCACCAGCCGCGATGAGTGCCGGGTGCTGGCGAAGGCTGCGGCCGACAAGCTGGGCGGCGTCGACATCGCGGTGAACGCCACCGGTTGGGGCTACCTCGCCCCCTTCCTCGACAACACCGAGGCCGACCTGCGCAAGATCGTCGACCTGCAGTTCATCGGCCCGATCTTCTTCTACCAGGCGGTTGTGGAGGCGATGGCGGCGAGCGGGGGCGGGTCGCTGATCCAGATCAGCTCGGCCACGGCGACCATCATGCTCAACGACCACGCGGCCTACATGGGCACCAAAGCGGGAACCGACCACATCGTCCGCTGCATCGCCAACGAGTTCGGCGACAAGGGCGTGCGCGCCAACTCCATCTCCCCAGGGCTCACGGACACGCCGATGACCGCGGGCGCCGCCGCGACGCCCGGCCTGTTCGACGCCTTCCTACCCGCCTATCCCCTCGGGCGCCTCGGCACCTCGGACGACATCGCCGCCGCCGCTGTCTTCCTGGCGTCGGACGAGTGCTTCATGACCGGCCAGAACCTGCAGGTGAACGGCGGCCTGACTCTGCGCCGCAACCCCTCGCGCGACGAGATCGGCGCCTCGGTCGGCAAGGCGATGGCGGCCGCAGCGGCCTCCGCGGCGGCGTGACCGCACCGTTGATTTCGCTGGCCTCCGGCGTCCTGCCGGAATTCACGCCGGAGCAGACGGCCGCCGCCGCCGTGGAGGCGGGCTGGCCGGCGGTGGGCATTTGGGTCGAGCCCGCGACCTGGACAGCGGCCACCGCCGCCGAAGTCCGCTCGCGCACCGCCGACGCCGGGATCGTCGTGCTCGATGTCGAGGTGGTCTGGCTCAAGGCCGGCCCGGACGACCCGGACCACTTGCGCATCATCGACGCGGGCGCGGCGGTGGGCGCCCGCAACGTGCTCGTGGTCAGCTCCGACCCCGACCCGCAGTCCACCGCCGACAAGCTGGCGCGGCTGGTGGAGCACGGCGCGGCGCAGGGCCTGCGCGTCTGCCTGGAATTCGCCGCGTTCACGGAGGTGAAGAGCCTGGCCGCCGCCCTCGACGTGCTGGAGCGGACGGGCCGCCCCGACGCGGGGCTCCTGATCGACCCCCTGCACTTCGCCCGCACGGGCGGCTCGCCGGCCGACCTGCGCGGCGTCGATCCTCGCCGCCTGCCCTACGCCCAGTTCTGCGACGCCCCCACGCTCGGCCCCTCCCCGAAGGAGGTCCAAGCGATCATACATGAGGCGCTCGACCTTCGCCTGCCGATCGGCGAGGGCGACCTTCCACTCGGGCCTCTTCTGGCTGCGCTGCCCGTCGAGACGCCACTCAGCGTCGAGTTGAGATCAAAGGCGCTGCGTGACGGCTGGCCAGATCCCGTCGACCGTGCTCGGGCTCTGCTCACTTCAAGCCGTGCTGGAATTGACCGCCTGACGCCCTAACGGAGCCCCAGACGCCGGCGCCGTAACTGATGGAACGCAGGATCTGAGGGGTGGCTTGCGCCAGCCTTTGCGCCTGGCGGCGACGGGGAGCGCCTTCGGTTTGATTGCTACGCCACACCGGTCACCGGGAATTGCCTGGCGACAGTTCGGCGCCA
>CAZZZR010000282.1:0-3008 GCA_964658605.1 uncultured Caulobacter sp.
CCAGCAAGTTCGACACTCCGGAAGGGTCGAACACAGGGCTATGGGCAAGCAAGAAGAGAAGGAGGGAAGGAAGGAAGAAAGCCGCGCCTCTTCCTAGGAGCCCATGCGCTCTTGCGTGAAGTTCGCCTTCGCCGCGACGAGGAACGCCACCATCCCATCTACGCCGAACGGCCAGCCAGCAGGAAGCGTGACGACCGTCTTGGCCGACCCTGGCGCCTGCCGATCGAAGGCGACGCCGACCACCGAACCATGCGGCCCGATCCAACGCCGGAAACCCGACACCTCAGACCACCGCCAGGACCGTGTCCTGTCCGCAAATTGAACCTCGAAACCCTCCTCGAACGTCACAAGGCGTGCCCGTTTGGCGAGCATTCTCAGGAGGCGCACGGCCCCGTAGAGTCCGACCACGGTGACCAGGAGCGTTGCAAGAGCGGGAAGCCACATGGCGTGACCTTGCGCGATCTGCTTGATCGAGCCCCAAAGGCCGAGACCGCCCAAACCCAGCATCAACGCCGATCCCGGCGCCATCAACAAAATAAGCCGCAGTCGTGTTTGGGTGATGACCACCGATGCAATCCCTCAGACGGGCACTGCTCTAGACCATCCGGTTAAACGGCGGCTGAGCGCTCTCCCTAAACATCCACCTCCGCATCCAGCGCGTTCTCCTGGATGAACTCCCGCCGCGGCTCCACCAGGTCTCCCATCAGCTTGGAGAACATGTCGTCGGCGTCGTCGGCGTGGTCGACCTTCACCTGCAGCAGCACGCGGGCGTTGTCGTCCAGCGTGGTCTCCCACAGCTGTTCGGCGTTCATCTCGCCCAGGCCCTTGTAGCGCTGGATGCTGAGGCCCTTGCGGCCCGCCTCCATCACCGCGGCGACGAGGTCGAGCGGGCCGCGGACGCGCGTCTCCTGCTCCTTCCGGCGGAAGGTCGCGCCGCGCCCGGCGTAGGCTTCCGTCAGCGGCCCCAACCGTTCCGCCAGACGGCGGGCGTCGGCGGACTGAATCAGCAGATCATCCAGGACGACCCGCTCGGACACGCCGCGGCGCACCCGGCTGAACACGTAGCCGCCCGAGCCGTGGCCCAGCCCCGCCAGCGCGCCGGGCTCGCCCCGCCAGCGGCCGTCTCCCTCCTCCGCGTAGAGGTCGAAGCGGTGGGCGGCGGCTTCGGGGTCGGGGTTGTTGCCGAACAGACCCGCGATGGAGGACTGCTCGACCGCGAACGCCGGCGCGCGATTGGCCAGACGCTCGATCAGGCTCATGGCGGTGCGGGCGTCGCGCACGAGGCCGAGGAGGTCGCCGCCGGTCAGCACCTCGCCGGACTCCAGCGTCAGGCTCGCGCCATCCGTCCCCTCGTCGAACAGATAGCCCTCCATCTCGCCGTCGTCGCGCAGGTAGCGGGAGGACTTGCCCTTGGCGACTTTGTAGAGCGGCGGCTGGGCGATGTAGAGGTAGCCCTTCTCGATCACCTCCGGCATCTGGCGATAAAAGAACGTCAGAAGAAGCGTGCGGATGTGGGCGCCGTCGACGTCCGCGTCGGTCATGATGATGATCTTGTGGTAGCGGATCTTCTCGATGTTGAAGTCGTCGCGGCCGATCCCTGCGCCCAGGGCGGTGATCAGCGTGCCGATCTGGTCGGAGCCCAGCATCCGGTCGAAGCGGGCGCGCTCGACGTTCAGCACCTTGCCGCGCAGGGGCAGCACGGCCTGGTTCTCCCGGTTGCGACCCTGCTTGGCGCTGCCGCCGGCGCTGTCGCCCTCCACGATGAAGAGTTCGCTCAGCGCGGGGTCCTTCTCCTGGCAGTCGGCGAGCTTGCCGGGCAGGCTGGTGATGTCGAGCGCGGACTTGCGCCGGGTCAGTTCGCGGGCCTTCTTGGCGGCCTCGCGGGCGGCGGCGGCCTCCACGATCTTGGCCACGACCTGCTTGGCCTCGTTCGGATGCTCCTCGAACCAGCCGCCGAGCACGTCCGAGACCAGCGCCTCCACCGCCGGGCGCACCTCGGAGGAGACCAGCTTGTCCTTGGTCTGCGAGCTGAACTTGGGGTCGGGAAGCTTGACGCTGAGCACGCAGGTCAGCCCCTCGCGCGCGTCCTCGCCGGAAACCGAGACCTTCTCGCGCTTGGCGGCGCCGGAGCTTTCGATGTAGCCGCCGATCACCCGCGTCATCGCCGCGCGGAAGGCGGCCAGGTGCGTGCCCCCGTCGCGCTGGGGGATGTTGTTGGTGAAGCACAGCATCTGCTCGTGGTAGCTGTCGTTCCACCACATCGCGATCTCGAGCTCGACCTGGTCGCGCTTGCCGCGCACCACGATCGGGTCCTTCAGCGCCGGCGTCTTGGACTTGTCGAGGTGGCGCACGAAGGCCTCGACCCCGCCGTCGTAATGCATGACCTCGGTGAACCGCTCGGCGCCCCGGTCGTCGTGGAAGCGGATGGTGACGCCGGAGTTGAGGAAGGCGAGTTCCCGCAGCCTGTGCTCCAGGGTCTTGCGGTCGAAGTCGATGATGCGGAAGGTCTCGACCGAGGGCAGGAAGGTGACGCTGGTGCCGGTCAGGGGCTGGCCCTCGCGGGGCCCCTCGGTGCGGGTGGGGGCCTCGCCGGTGACGACCAGCGGCGAGACGGCGTCGCCCCGCTCGAAACGCATCTCGTGCGCCTTGCCGTCGCGCCAGATCTTGAGCTGCAGCCAGTCGCTGAGCGCGTTGACCACCGAGACGCCGACGCCGTGCAGGCCGCCGGAGACCTTGTAGCTGTTCTGATCGAACTTACCGCCGGCGTGCAGCTGGGTCATGATGACCTCGGCCGCCGAGACGCCTTCGCCCTCGTGGATGCCGGTGGGGATGCCGCGGCCGTCGTCGACCACGGTGGCTGAGCCGTCGGGGTTGAGCCGCACCTCCACCGCGGTGGCGTGGCCGGCGAGCGCCTCGTCGATGGCGTTGTCCACCACCTCGTAGACCATGTGGTGCAGGCCCGAGCCGTCGTCGGTGTCGCCGATGTACATGCCCGGCCGCTTGCGCAC
>CAZZZR010000283.1:0-2982 GCA_964658605.1 uncultured Caulobacter sp.
CTCGCGGCGGCGGCGCGGGTGCGGGAAGCGGGCGTCGGCGCGGCCTGGCTCGACACCGCGCCGCGGCCCCAGCCGGGCGGCGACCGCTTCGCCGCGGCGATGGGCGCCGTCTACGCTCCCCTGCCCTACGCCGACCCGCACCGCGTCTCGGCGGTGGTGGACGAGCTGCGCGGGGGCCGCCGGTGATGTTCGCAGGCGCCAAGCCGGACTGGAACCGCGAGGGCCGGGACTGGCCCAACCGCGACGCCAGCCGTTTCGTCCTCGCCTCGGGCCTGTGGTGGCATGTGCAGGTGATGGGGGCGGGGCCGGTGGTCCTCCTGCTGCACGGCTCGGGCGCGGCCACCCACTCCTGGCGCGACGTGGCGCCGCTGCTGGCGCGCGACTTCACCGTCGTAGCCCCCGACCTTCCCGGCCACGGCTTCACCGAGACGCCGGGCGGCGACGGCCTGACGCTGCCCGGCATGGCGCGGGAGGTCTCAGGCCTGCTGGCGACGTTGGGACTGGAACCGGCGGTGGTGGTCGGCCACTCGGCGGGGGTGGCGATCGCCTTGCGGATGAGCCTGGACCGGGAGATCGGCCGCCGGATCGTCGGCTTCAACGGCGCGCTGCAGCCCTTCCCCGGCGCGGCGGGCACGATCTTCCCGGCCATGGCCAAGCTCCTGTTCCTGAACCCCCTCGCCCAGCAGGCGTTCGGCTGGCGCGCGTCGCGGCCGGGCGCGGTGGAGCGGCTGATCGAGAGCACCGGCTCACACATCGACCCGAGGGGGATCGCCGCCTACCAGGCGCTGCTCGGCACGACCGGCCATATCGCCGGCGCCCTTGGGATGATGGCGGGCTGGAACCTCAGCCCCCTGCAGGCCGAGCTGCCGCAGGTGTCCGTTCCCGTCACCCTGGCGACGGCTGACAAGGACCTCGCCACGCCGCCGCGCATCTCCGAACAAGCCCACACCCGTATACCGGGGAGCACGCTGCTGCGGATGCCGGGCCTCGGCCACCTCGCCCATGAGGAGGACCCGAAACTGGCCGCCCGGATCGTGCGCGACGCCGCAGCGCCCTGAGGGAGGGACGCCATGCCCAAGGAGATGCTGATCGTCTACGAGCCGGCGCTCTTCCTGCTGGCCGCCCTGGGCTGGGCGGGATGGGAGTTCTGGTCGATGCGCGAGAGGAAGCCCAAGGCGCCCCCCGCCGACCCGCCTTCCGGGCTCGACCCATGATGCACGGCTGGGGCGGCCTGATCGTGCAGACCGTGCTGGAGGGCGCGGTGGTCGCCTGGGCGGGGTGGGAGATCTGGACGCTGCGCACGCCAAAGCCGAAGGACGCGCCTCCGCCCTCAGCCTCGCCCGACGCGCCGGGGCATGCGGTAGGGGAGCATCCGCTTGACGATCGGTGAGCGCAGGCGGCCCGCCGAGAGGCTCTCGTGCACGATCTCCGCCGGCTCCCCATCGATCGTGCCGTCCAGCGCCGAGCGGCTGTAGAAGGGCGCGTCCTCAAGCGTCCGGCGCAGGCGAGGCGGGGCGGCGGCGTCGCCGCGGACATGCCTGGGCATGAGCCAGAAGGTGGGGCGCACCGCGTGGAAGGGCGGCGGCTCAGCCTCCACCACGGCGCCGTCGGCGGCGATCCGCAGCGCCAGGTGCACCCCCGCGCCGCCGCGTTCCGGGTCGACGTCGTAGTAGATCAGCGTATCCTTCGCCCGGTGCGCGCGCGACCACGTCCAGGTGGAGAAGGAGCGCTCCAGCGGCTGGTCGCCGCCGTTGGTGTCGAAATATCCCTTGCCGCGCCAGCGGACCGCCGGGTCGCTGAGCTCCACCTCAACCACCGCGCGCGGCGCGATCGGGCGCCAGGCGTGGCGGCCGACGCCGCCGATGCAGAAGGTCTCGCCCACCAGCGCCTCCGGATGCAGGCGGACCACGCCTTTCAGGGGCAAGGGCACGGGCGTGGTGGTCTCGTCGAGGCGCACGACCAGCGCGTCGCCTTCCCATGAGAGGCCGCTGCGGCCGATGGTGATGGCGTGGGGTTCGCGCGCGATGTCGCCCCGCCCGCGCTCGGTCATCGCCCAGCCGGGGCGCCACACGGGACCGCGCGGGCCGTAGAGGGCGACGTTGACGGTCACATGGTCCAGCGGGTCGTCCCACCCCGTGCGCGCGTAGTAGGGCGAAAAGACGCTGCCGACGAAGGCGATGATGGTCAGGCCGAAGCGGCCGTCGTCGCTGAGCGCGTCGACATACCACCAGCGGTAGCCGCGCGCGGGGACGGGAAGATCGAAGCGCGGTCGGCCATCAGCCGCGACGCCGCCAGAGTTCCCGAGAGCGCCGCCATCGGCGCCCCCGCCCCCGGATGCGCGCTCCCGCCCGCCAGGTAGAGTCCCGGCAGCCTCGTCCGCGCGCCCGGTCGCCGGAAGGCCGCCGCCCACCCATGCATCGCCGAGCCATAGAGGCCGCCCCCGGAACCCGGGAACATCGCCTCGAAGTCCTGGGGCGTCGTGACCGTCGGCGGCTCCGATCCCCGGCCTGATTCCCGCCCTGGCGAGACCTCCAGCCCGCAGCGACCCAGCCGGTCCTGAACGCTCCTCGCGCATGCCGATATCTCCCGCTCGTCCAGGGTCCGCCGGTCCCCGTCGGGCGGCGCGTTGATCAGGGTGAAGAGCCTCTCGGGCGCGCCCTGGGGGCGGCCGTCCTCGCGCGCGCCGCGGTCGTCGCGGTCCTGCGCGCAGACGTAGATCGTGGGATCCGCGGGGACGCGGCCGGCGGCCAGGTCGGCGAACTCCGCCTTCGAATCGCGCGAGAAGAAGACGTTGTGGCGGGCCAGGGGGAAGCCGCGGGTCGTCGAGACCTCCGCCCACGTCACCGCCGAGAGCGAGCGGGCCGAGGTGGGGCGGGCGGGGACGGCGCCCCGGGCCTCCTCCCCGAGCGCGCCGGCCGACAGCGCGGCCGCATCCGCAGTGGCGACCACCGCGCCGCCGTCATCGGCACTGAAGAGCGCGTC
>CAZZZR010000284.1:0-2967 GCA_964658605.1 uncultured Caulobacter sp.
GAGGAAGAGGCTCGCGCCGCGCTCCCGCCAGCCCGGCAGCTCGGACAGGTCGCCGGTGAACATCCCCACCGCGCCGCCTGCGGCCAGGGCGCGGCGGGCGACGTCCTCGACGGCGGCGAGCACTTCGGAGGCCTTGGGATCGGTCGCGCCCAGCGCCACGGTGAGGTCGATGCGGCCGATAAAGACGGCGTCCACGCCTTCGGCCGAGGCGATGGCCTCCACGTGGGGCAGGGCGGCGGCGTCCTCCACCTGTACGATGACGCTGGTGTCGGCCGCGGCGCGGGCGAGGCCGTCGGCGATGGCCGGCGCGGCGAAGCCCGAGGCGCGGGTGGCGCCGGCGTAGCCCCGGCCGCCGCTGCGCCCGTCGGTCAGGTAACGGGAGGCCCGGCCGACCTCGGCGGCTTGTTCCCCCGTCAGCACGTGAGGCACGACGACGCCGGCCGCGCCGAGGTCCAGCGCGTTCAGCGTGTGGGAGGGATCGGGCGACGGGACACGGACGAGGGCGGGCGTCTTCCAGGCGCGGGCGGCCAGGATCGCGTGGTCGAGCGCCTGCCGGTCGAACGGCGCGTGCTCGGCGTCCAGGCAGACGCAGTCCAGCGCGCCGGAACTCGCCAGCGCCTCCACCACGGAGGAGTGGGGCGTCTTCACGAAGCAGCCGAGCAGCGGCTCGCGGGCGCGCAGGCGCTCGCGGAAGCGGGCGTTGGGGCTGTCGGCCATGCTCACGCCGCCTTGCGCCACAGGCGGTCGGACGCGATCGCCGCGCCCTCGGCCAGGGTCTTCAGCTTGGCCCAGGCGATCTCGCCGTCAACGGCGCCGAAGCCGGCGAAGGTGCCGAATCCGCAGTCCGTCCCCGCGATCACCCGCTCGCGCCCGACGAGGTCCGCAAACCGCTGGATGCGCTGGGCGACGAGCTCCGGGTGCTCGATGAAGTTGGTGGTGGAGTCGATCACGCCGGGGACGATCACGAGGTCGTCGTCGAGCGCGTGGTCCTCGAACCAGGTCCACTCGTGGGCGTGGCGGGGGTTGGCGGCCTCGAACAGGAGGGCGCCGACCTTGGCCTTTCGCGCCAGCCCGAAGACGAGGTCGAACGGGGCGTCGCAGTGGTGCGGGCCCTCGTAGTTGCCCCAGCAGACGTGCATGCGCACGCGGTCGCGCGGCACGTCGGCCAGCGCCGCGTTCAGCGCCTCCAGGTGGGCGTCGCAGGCCCTGACGTAGTCGGCGTCGGACAGGCCCTTGAACATCATGTGGCGGCCGACGCCGAGGTCGGGGCTGTCGACCTGCAGCACGAAGCCCGCTGCGACGATCGCCTCGTACTCGCTCTTCATGGCGGCGGCGAGCGCCTCCAGATAGGCGTCCTGCGTCGCGTAGTGGCCGCCGTCCACGGCGAACCGCGCGGGCTGGAACAGGGCGATCACGCCGGGCGAGGCGCTGTTCAGGAAGGCCTCGAGCGGGGGCGAGGCGGCGACGGCGGTCTGCATCGCCGCGATGTCATGGCGCAGCGGCGCCTCGTCCTTCACCGCGATCGGGCCGGTGCACATGGGCCGCCTGTAGGTGGGCGTGCCGCCGCCCTTGGCCTGCCGGGCCAGGAAGCTGGGAAAGGCCTCCAGGTCGGCGGGGGCCTTGCGGGGGCTGTCGCCGGAGAAGCCGGACAGGCGGTCGCCGACGTAGGTGGCGTAGCTGATCTTGGACATCTCGCCGTCGGAGACGACGTCGATCCCCGCCTCCACCTGCCGGCGCACGGCTTCCTTGGTCGCCTCTGCGGACAGGCTGTCGAAGGCGGCGGCGTCGAACGCGGGATCGCCCCGCTCGCGGGCGTAGAGGGCGTCGCAAACCTCCAGCGGCCGCGGCAGGCTGCCGACGTGGGTGGTCAGGATGCGGTCGGTCGAGGTCTTCACGCGGGCTCTCGGTCAGCGGTCTGGAGCGCGGCGGCGGCGAGGCGGTCGAGCAGGGCGGCCACCGCGTCCGGCGCCTCCAGGGGCGCGAGGTGGCCGCAGCCGGGCAGCACGGTCAAGGCGGCGCCCGGGATCAGGGCGGCGAGCCGCGCGCCGAACTCGGGCGGCGCGAGCCGGTCGTCGGCGCCGGTGACCACCTGCGCCGGGACGCGGATCGTCCGGGCGACGGCGGCGAGGTCCGGCCGTTCCAGGATGGCGCGGACGTGGCGGGCGAAGAGGTCGGGACCCTGCGCGTGCGCCATGTCGGCGACCAGCCTGCGCTCGGCGGGGCGCGCCCCGGGCTCGGCGAAGTAGGCGGGCTTGAGCCTCCTCACGAGGTCGGGGAAGCCGCCGGCCTCGGCCTGCGCCATCTGCGCCAAGCGGGCGCGGGCGCGTTCGGGCGTGTCGGTCTCGGCGTGGGTGTCCAGGATGGCCACGGCGGCGATCCGTTCGCGCGCGCGCCCGGCGGCCAGGATCGCGGCCATCCCGCCCATGGAGAAGCCCGCGAGCACGAAGCGGCCGGCGGCGGAGGCGAGGATCGCGTCGGCCATGGCGTCGAGCGTCTCCGCCTCGCCGAAATCCACGTCCACGCACGGAGCCGCGAGGCGGGCGCGGACGGGCCCCCACAGCCGCGCGTCGCAGAGGAGGCCGGGCGCGAGCACGATCGGATGGGCGGCGGCGGCCACGAGCGGGGCTGTCCTCGAAGGCGACTTTGCGGAGGCGGCGATCTGCGGCAGTCTAGGCGCCATGCATCCGAATGCAACCGCGCCGCTTCCCTTCGCCTTCGACGGTCGCCGCGTGCTCGTCACCGGCGCGGGGAGGGGGCTCGGGCGGGCGTGCGCGCTGGCGCTGGCCGACGCGGGCGCGCGGGTGATCGCCGTCGCCCGCACCGCGGCGGACATCGAGGCGCTGGCGGCGGAGCGCGCGGCGGGCGCCATCGAGCCCTGGGCGGCGGACGTGACCGACGACGCCTTCCTAGTCCGGGTGGAGGCGCTGGACGACCTCTGGGGCTTCGTCAACAACGTCGGGAGCAACA
>CAZZZR010000285.1:0-2951 GCA_964658605.1 uncultured Caulobacter sp.
GACGATCACCCCGGGCGTGGCGGCGACCGGGAAGGCGTGGTCGCGGGGCGCCGCGCCGCGCGTGACCTGCAGGTAGACGAGGCCGTCGCGCACCCCGTTGCGCCGCACCACCTCGCGCAGCACCGCCAGGAGCGCCGGGCGGCTCATCGGCTCGTCGATGCGCAGCTCGCGCAGGCTGCGGGCCAGCCGGGCGAAGTGGCCTTCGCTGTCGGCAAGCCCGCCGCCGAGCACCGCCCACACCTCGTACACCGCGTCGGCGAACTGCAGGCCGCGGTCCTCGACGTTCACGCTCGCCCGCTCTCGGCGCAGGTAGCGCCCGTTGACGTAGGCGATCCCGCTCATGCCGCCATCCGCGCCAGCGCCTCGCCGGTGAGGCGGTTGACCGTCCACTCCTCCATCGGGACCGCGCCCAGCGCCTTGTAGAAGCCGATTGCCGGGGCGTTCCAGTCGAGCACCGCCCACTCCAGCCGGCCCAGCCCCTCGTTGATGCACCGGCGCGCGAGCCCGGACAGCAACGCCCGCCCCGCGCCAGACCCCCGCGCGTGTGGCCGGATGAAGAGGTCCTCGAGGTAGAGGCCGTGACGGCCGACGAAGGTGGAGAAGTTGTAGAACCACAGCGCGAAGCCGACGGGCTCCCCCTCAAGCTCGGCGATGTCGCAGAAGACGCGCGGGCCCGGTCCGAAGAGGGCGGCCGCCAAGTCTCCTGCGGTCGCTACCGCTTCGTCCTCCAGCCGCTCGTAAACGGCCAGTTCGCGGATGAGGTCGGCGATCAGGGACGCGTCGGCGGGCGTCGCCGGCCGGACCGCGACGCTCACTCCTCGTCGTCCTCCGCCCCACCGCGCAGGGGTGCGACGCCGAGCGACTTCAGCTTGCGGTGCAGGGCCGAGCGCTCCATGCCGATGAAGCCGGCGGTGCGGCTGATGTTTCCGCCGAACCTTAGGATCTGGGCGTTGAGGTATTCACGTTCGAAGACCTCCCGCGCCTCGCGCAAGGGCAGCGCGATGATCCGCTCCGGTCCGACCGACCCCGCGGCGCCCGCAGCCGCCACCTCGGCGGGAAGCTTTTCGGCGGTGATCACCTCCGACGGGTCGCCCGTGGCCAGGATCAGCAGGCGCTCCACGTTGTTGCGCAGCTGGCGCACGTTGCCAGGCCAGTCGTGCACCTGCAGCGTGGCCATGGCGTCTTCGCCCAGGATGCGCTTGGGCAGGCCGGTGGAATCGCTGATCCGGTCGATGAAGTAGCCGACCAGCTCGGCCACGTCTTCGCGCCTCTCCGCCAGGCCTGGCACGCGCACCGGCACCACGTTCAGGCGGTGGAACAGGTCCTCGCGGAATCGCCCCTCGGCGATCTCGGTCCGCAGGTCCTTGGACGTGGAGGAGATGACCCGCACGTCGACCTGCACGTCCTGGTCGCCACCCACCCGGCGGAAGCGCTGCTCCACCAGGACGCGCAGGATGCGGCCCTGGCTCTCGCGTGGCATGTCGGCCACCTCGTCGAGGAAGAGCGTGCCGCCGTGGGCGCGCTCGAACACGCCGATCTTCGAGGGGCGACCGCCCTCCCCCTCCTCGCCGAACAGCTCGATGTCCATGCGCTCGGGCGTGACGCCGGCGGCGCCGATGGCCACGAACTCGCCCTTCGCGCGAGGGCTGCCCTCGTGGATCAGGCGCGCGGTCAGCTCCTTGCCCGCGCCGGGGGGGCCGGAGATCAGGATGCGGCTGTTGTTGGCGGCGACGCGGCCGATCATCTGGCGCAGCGCCTGGGCGGCGGCCGACTTGCCGACGAGGCCGTCGGGGGTGAGCGACTGCGCCCGCAGCCGCCTGTTCTCCCGCCGCAGGCTGGCCGACTCCAGCGCCCGCTCCACGATCACCAAAAGGCGGTCGGACTTGAAGGGCTTTTCGATGAAGTCGTAGGCGCCGCGCTTGATGGCGCTGACGGCGGTTTCGATGTTGCCGTGGCCGGAGATCATCACCACGGGGAGGTCCGCGTCGCTCTCCTTGACGAGGTCCAGAAGCTCCAACCCGTCCAGGCCGCCGCCCTGCATCCAGATGTCCTGGATCAGGAGCCCGGGACGTCGCGCGCGGATGGCCGCCAGGGCGGAGTCGGAGTCGCCGGCGGTGCGCACCGCATAGCCCTCGTCCTCCAGGATCCCCGCTAC
Source organism: uncultured Caulobacter sp. (assembly GCA_964658605.1). GTDB lineage: Bacteria > Pseudomonadota > Alphaproteobacteria > Caulobacterales > Caulobacteraceae > JASLDZ01. The sequence goes on from CAZZZR010000285.1 coordinate 2,156, forward strand.
GAGGTCGCGGATGTCGGCCTCGTCGTCGACCACCAGGATGTCAGCCGCCATGCGTCGTCCTCATTCCGCCGCGACCGCCGCCGCCTGCGCCGCCCCGGAGGTCCGGGGAGCGGGGCGGGGGAAGCGCAGCTCGACCCGGGCGCCCGACAGGCGCACCGCGTCACGCAGAATCAATTCGCCCCCGTGCTCCTCACAGATGCGCCGGACGATGGCCAAGCCAAGGCCGGTGCCCTTCTCGCGCGTGGTGACATAGGGCTCGACCAGCCGCTCGCGGTCCTTGGCGGGCAGGCCCACGCCGTTGTCCTCGACCACGATCGCCAGGAGGCCGGCCGCGTCTTCGAGCCGCGCCTGGATCAGGCCGCGCCCGCGCGAGGGATCGGCCCCGACGCGCGCCGCCACCGCCTCGCCGGCGTTCTTCAGCACGTTGGCGAGCGCCTGGCCGATCATCCGCGCGTCGCAACTGAGGGGCGCGGGCGCGCCCGGATCGTCCAGCTCGACGGCGATGTCGGCGTAGGCGACGCGCTGGGCGAACACCGCCTCGCGCAGAAGCTCCGCGGCGTCCTCGGGCGCGAAGACGGGCGCCGGCATGCGGGCGAAGGCGGAGAACTCGTCGACCATGCGCCCGATGTCGCCGACCTGGCGCACGATGGTGTCTGTGCAGCGGTCGAAGGTCTCCAGGTCGCTGGTGATCTCCTTGCGGTACTTGCGCCGGATGCGTTCGGCCGAGAGCTGGATGGGGGTCAGCGGGTTCTTGATCTCGTGGGCGATGCGCCGCGCCACGTCGCGCCAGGCGGCG